>SKOL01000564.1 GCA_007120055.1 Anaerobacillus sp. | reverse complement strand
TACAGGAGGGATAGTGAATAGTGCATCAAGTAGTAGGTGTTCGATTTAAAAAAGCGGGAAAAATTTATTATTTCTCCCCTGAAGATATAGACGTACAAAAAGGTGAGCTAGTAATTGTCGAGACTGCTAGAGGAATTGAGTTTGGGAAAGTAGTGATCGGCAAGAAAGTGGTTAGCGAACAAGATGTTGTCTTTCCTTTAAAGAAAGTTATTAGGATTGCCAATGAAAAGGACAAAACAACGGTCGAAGAAAACCATGTCGCCGCCAAGGAAGCTTTTGAAGTTTGTTCAAGTAAAATTCAAGAACATGATCTTGATATGAAGCTTGTAGACGTAGAGTATACGTTTGATCGGAATAAAGTGTTATTTTATTTTACAGCAGATGGTCGGATCGACTTTAGAGAACTTGTTAAAGACTTAGCAGCTATTTTTCGGACAAGGATTGAACTTAGACAGATTGGTGTCCGAGATGAGGCTAAAATGCTAGGTGGAATTGGTCCTTGTGGGAGAATCTTATGTTGTTCGTCATTTCTTGGAGATTTTGAACCCGTATCTATTAAGATGGCGAAGGATCAAAACTTGTCTTTAAATCCAACGAAGATCTCAGGATTATGCGGTAGACTGATGTGCTGTTTAAAATATGAAAATGACAATTACGAAAATGCAAAACAAGATTTGCCTGACATCGGCAAAACGATTGCAACTACACTTGGCAAAGGCCGAGTCACTGGTTTAAATATTTTAGAGCAGCTTGTTCAAGTTGAGCTTGTTGAAGACAGCAGGGTAGTGGAATTTACAATCGACGAGCTTATGAGTGAAGGAGCAATACCTATTCATACCACAGAATAATGAGGTGTAAGCTAGCGTGGATAAAAAAGAGGTCTTTTCACAAGTAAGTTTAATGGAAGAAAAAATAGGTGGACTTTATCGTGAATTAGGAGAGCTAAAAGAACATTTAGCCATTCTATTAGAAGAGAACCAACATCTAAAGATTGAAAATGACCATCTACGTTCTCGGATCGAGGAATCAACAGAAGAGAAACAGGAAGAGTTAGTAGAAAAGACAAAAGAAGATAAAATTGATATCGGTGAAGGATATGATAACTTAGCTAGATTGTATCACGAAGGATTTCACATTTGTAACCTTCATTACGGGAGCATACGTAAAGAAGGAGATTGTCTCTTTTGCTTGTCGTTCTTAAACAAGAAGTAATGATTGGAGGTTGACATTGTATAATGTCTGCCTCTTTTTTTTTGGGACAGTTAGTTTGTTGGTTAGTGGTTAGTTTGGAAAGCTGAAAGTTGGAAAAGACTATTGAATTTACATCTTAGAAGGTTCTAAGTTACCGCCATGTTATTTCGTTGTAGATGTTGGAGGCAGGCATGCCCTCATAACGGTTTTGTATGAAAAAAGTCGAGTGATTTCGTGAACGAGCCTCTGAGATTCAGAAGAAGATCAAAGCGAAGTGAAGGAAATCATTCGACTTTTCCAAATTAGATGGTAACGTTATCTCGTTATGACGACTAACCTAGCTATTGAATGATTAGGTTTGATATAATTTATAATATTATAAGCTGTTATTGAAAGGAATTTATATATGATTGATATTAAAGAAGATGAGCGCGTTGACTTCTTGCCGAATAAAAACCGAAAAATTATTCAGAGCCCAAACGTATTTTCTTTTTCGATCGATGCCGTACTTTTAGCAAAGTTTTGTTACGTACCAATTCAAAAAGGAAAAATTATTGATCTTTGTACTGGTAATGGCGTCATTCCGTTATTATTAAGTGAAAGAAGTAAGGCGAAAATTACAGGTATAGAAATCCAAGAACGACTTTTTGATATGGCGATTCGAAGTGTTCAATTAAATGATTTACATAAACAAATTGGTTTTATCAATGATGATATTAATAAAATAGTTGAAGGCTTAGGTAAGGAACAATTCGATACTGTCACTTGTAACCCTCCTTATTTTAAAAATGTAACTGAAAAAGAGTGGAATGAAAATCAACATTTTGCGATTGCTCGTCATGAAATTTATTGTGATTTAGAAGATGTGATTCGCGTAAGCAGTCAACTCGTAAAGCAAAAAGGGAAGGTTGCTTTCGTTCACCGACCAGAGAGGTTGATTGATATAATTACACTTATGAAAAAGTACCACATAGAGCCGAAACGAATTCAACTAATTCATCCAAAACAAGGAAAAGAGGCAAACATTCTTCTTATCGAAGGTATAAAGAGCGGAAATTCAGGTATAAAAATATTACCACCATTATTTGTTTATAATGATGATATGAGCTATACTGAGCAATTTACAGAAATTTATTTTAACTGAACTGATTAATTATAGAGGTAGGTATTAAAACAAATGTGGATACAACAAAGCTATCGTAATAATGAAGGTGGAAGTTTATACTTAGTTCCTACACCGATAGGTAATTTAGAAGATATTACTTATCGAGCTTTAAATGTTTTAAAAGAAGTTGATATTATAGCTGCTGAAGATACAAGACAAACGAAAAAACTTTGTAATCATTTTGAGATTTCAACAAAGCTTGTTAGTTACCATGACCATAATAAAGATTCTAGTGGCTTTAAACTAATGGAACAATTAAGAAATGGACAAATAATAGCGTTAGTTAGCGATGCAGGCATGCCAGCAATTTCAGATCCAGGGTACGAGTTAGTGGTTAGTTGTATTGAAGAGCAAATCAATGTGATTCCATTGCCTGGAGCCAATGCAGCACTTCCGGCTCTTGTAGCTTCTGGATTGCCATCAGACAATTTTTTCTTTTACGGTTTTTTACATAGACAAAAAAAAGAGAAGAAAAAACAACTAGACGATTTAAAATATATAAAAAGTCCAATCATTTTTTATGAATCACCTCATCGCATCAAAGAAACGTTAAAAATCTTATTGGATCAGTTAGGTGACCGAAAAATTTCTATTTGTCGAGAGTTAACAAAGAAGTTTGAAGAGTTTATTAGAGGTACGTTAAGTGAAGCGATTAGCCATTATGAAAAAGAGGATCCAAGAGGGGAATACTGTTTAATCGTTGAAGGGTCTAACTCGGAAGAAGAACACGAAAACGAAGATTGGTGGATAGAGTTATCTGTTGTTCAACATGTTGAACACTACATTACTTTAAAGTTATCTTCAAAAGAGGCAATTAAGCAAGTATCGAAAGATCGAGGGCTTCCTAAGCGCGAAGTATATCAAACTTATCATCAAGAATAAAGAAAAATTGATCTAAACCATACTTTGTCTATACAAAAAAGGGCTGACAATTGTCAGTCCTTTGAAATTTCTTACTATTTAGCTTTGCTCTCAACAAAGTTTTGTAATTCAGCGATGATTTCTTTAGCGCCATTTGCACTTAAGATAATTTTTCCATCTGCTAATGCAAGGTTATCATCATTAACTTCACCTGTTACTTGGCAAGTCATATTTGGTTTATATTTTTTTAAGATGATTTTATCACTATCGACATAGATTTCTAGTGCATCCTTCTCTGCAATATCAAGTGTACGGCGAAGTTCGATTGGGATAACGACACGTCCTAACTCATCAACTTTACGAACAATTCCTGTAGATTTCATAATTTCTCCTCCTAGTAGTTCACAATAATACTTATGTTATTGTTTCTTCAAAATTCGACATTTTTCTCTATGAATATAGAATAACAACATTTCCAAAAGAAGTCAATTATTTTTTTCAATTTTTTACTATTTTTGTAGTGTTATTTCTAGTCGCGAAATAAAGGACCCGGTATTACAGTGATTTCGCTTTTAAAAAATAATAGATAACTCAACTTTTAATTTTATGATCAAACTATTAAATATAAGTTTCAACTAATATTTACGCAAAAAGGGAAGTTTAATTCGACAAAAATCTACAATCTATTTATTCTGTTCGACAAAACCTTCATGGATTTACTTTTTAAAGTTTTGTATGAAAAAAGGCGGGTGCTTTTGCGAACGAACGTCTGAGATTCGTTAGAAGGTCAAGGTGAAGTGAGGGAAAGCACCCTCCTTTTCCATATTAGATGGTGACTGAATATTGTCATGAGGGTTTTGTATGAAATCACCATTAAATTTGTTTTAAAAAATTAATTTTGGACAAACTTGACAATAACCCTGTTGTTTAGGTATATTTTT
>SKOL01000113.1 GCA_007120055.1 Anaerobacillus sp. | reverse complement strand
TATAAATATAATTATTGTTATGTTCCCAAACGATTTCTAAGTTTTCATTTAAAATTGGATACCAAGCTAGTCCTTGGTGTTTCCTAACTTCATCATATTCAAAGCCATACTCACGATCACACCACGCACCAAAGGTCAATGGAACTTCTGGATTAGCGCTAATTGTTGCATGTGCCCAATTTGGTGGAACAATTACCACATCCCCAGGTTCAGCATAAATCGCATAACATTTTCCTGGGTTATCATTTGCGGATTCCTGCATATAAATAATGGCTTCTCCTTCCCATATTTCATATACTTCAGGTGGTGACCATCCACTATGTGAAGAAATTTTGTGTATATGACCTTGACTACGAATTGGTTCTGTTCCTAGTGTTCCTGCAGCATAAGTAACGATTCCAAAGAGGAGCATACGATCTTCTAACTGCTTTTTATGTTCAATTTTTCCAACATCCATTGCAATTGTGTAAACAATATCTGGACCGCTACATTTTGGCTCTCTTAAGCTTTTCCGAATACTTTCAAGGGTTCGATTTTCTGGTATTGGACCATATATACCACTTTCATAATAGAACCCCATTGGATTGCTTTTTGGAATTACACCTATTCCAGGGTTAAAAGGCCGATTCATATTTATCTCCCTCCTTTTTTGAATTTTTAGTTTGCTTCACTAACGCATCCAAACCCAACAAAACAGATATTTGAGGGTTTTCGGCAACCTCAAACTTAACTTTCCCCCACGGAGTCCATGCTCTCTCGTGAACTTTATTTATGATTTTTGGCAAAAGAATATCTTTTGACTTCATTAACCCCCCACTTAAAATAACTGTGTTAGGATCATAGGCGTGAATGAGATTAACAATTCCTGCACTCCATTGGTCAATTAAATCGTTAAGTAGTTGACAGCTGAAGAGATCTTCTTGCTGTGCACATTCAATGATTGATTTATAGTCGATAACATCTTTTTTTGCTAACAGACTTTTGGTAAAATCTTTTCGTTTTTTCGCAACCATTGGCAGAGCCCAATTTGCACTTTGCGCCTCAAGACAACCGACATTTCCACATGTGCAGGTAAGACCGTTATACTGCGTTGAAATATGGCCACCTAAACAACCAGCTTGATGATGCTTTCCTCGCAATAATCTATTATTAATATAGGCAGCTGTTCCAATTCCTGTACCGAAAATAACCATAACTGCATCACTTTCATTTTTGGCTATTCCATACGTTACTTCGCCTATTAATGCTGCTTTAGCATCATTTTCAATTACAATTGGAAGGCCAAAGGCTTCTTTAGCCCAGCGTTCAAATGAGAAACTAACAGCATCATTATATTTTGCATTCGTCGCAATCACTTTCTTTGCATAAAAATCTACAATTCCTGGGATTGCAACACCTAGTCCAGCACAATCGTTCAAGGTTAAATTTCGTATCTGTAATATTTTAGCTACCATTTCTTCTATAACGTTTAAACGCGGTAGTAAACCTCTATCAGAGTAGGAATCTGTATGGTGAAACTCAATCATTTTTCCGTCCTGTATTAACCCAAGCTTAATATAAGTTCCACCGAAATCAATTACAATTGAATACATGATTTCACCCCCTACTTTTTACTTTGTTAAGTTCGTACATATGCTTTAATCGTCGCTACTTCTTTTCCCTTACTTGCACCATGCGGTCGAATTGTGTACTCTCCCACAGATGCAGGGATAATAAACGTTTCTGCATAATGGACAACAAATGGTTCAAAAGCATTTGTTGGGCTTTCTACTATTGCTTCTTCACCTTCGACAAGGTTTAAAACATTTACGCCACCATTTGTGTGATGATCTACTTTTTCTGAAAACCAGTGTCTTCTTGTTTCAATAAATTCACGTTCATGGAGCCCTGTTCTTTCTTCACGCCATCCACTTTCCTCTGCAATTACTTCGACACGATTAATTAAGTTCTCTTCGACCCAATCCTTCGTGCGATCCCATTGAATAGCTTTTTCACCATGATTGATGTGAACAGGCCTCGGTTTTCCATCAAGATCAACACGGTCCCAATCCCAAAGTTTAAACGTAAAGATGTAAGGGGTAGCACTAATCTCGAGCACCATGCTATTCGTCCCTGAGCAGTGAACAGTTCCAGCCGGGATTAAAAAGTGATCATGCTTTTTCGCTGGAAATTGGCTGATGTATTTCTCGTCAGGAAATGTAATTTCTCCATCTTGCGCTCGTTTGAGGTCCTCAATCATCTCTTTACTGTTTACTCCTTCTTTAAGTCCAAGGTAGACAACAGCATCTTCCTTAGCATCAAGAAGGTAATAACTTTCATCTTGAGTAAAATTCATTCCAAATTGCTCTTGAATATATTCTGTCAGTGGGTGTACCTGTAAACTCAAATTTTGCCCATCCATCGTATCCAAAAAATCAAATCGAATTGGAAATTCCGTTCCAAACCGCGCATGAACTTTGTCTCCAAGTAGATCAACTGGTTTACAAAAGACTAAATTGACCGACGGTATTTCAATACGAATATCACCATAATGAAGATATAAACTGTTTTCTTCTAGTACACAATCAAATGCCCAAGCAAAGTTACTTGTACTACGGTCAAGATCACAAACTTCTTTCATCCATTGACCACCCCATACGCCCGGTTTAAAGTACGGTACAACACGAAAAGGTCTCACGGACACTTGTTGTAAGCCATTTAATAAAGCTTCTTTTGTAATCATTTTCGGGTTATTATTTAAATTACTATCGAGTAAGTAATCTATTTCTTGAAAGATTTCCTTTTTTAATCGGTCTGCAACACGCCATTCAAAAAAGTAACCTCGCTTATATTTGGAAAGAGGCTCGGCTTCTCTGTTATCAGCTTTCCAGTTTCCAACTTCTTCACTTTCATATCGTTTTTGAATTTCCCAGCGTGCTAAATCGGCATAAATTACAATATCTCCTTTTGCTATGAGGCTTGCACCTACACCATAAACAAGTACAATTCCAGTACCGATATTTTCAATCTGATTTTTATATTCATGAATTTTTTCATGATCAAAAAATTCATCAAGATTATAATGAGACATAAGTCCAAAAACTCGATCATCTGTAAGATTTCTCTCAATTATTTTAGTAACCTTCTCCTCGTCAAATGCAGCATCATCAGCATGAATAATATGGTCAGGATCAAGCCCCTTTACAAATGCCTGATAAATTTCTTCCTCACGAACACCTGGATAGCATTCAATGGTTACTACAGTTTTTTTTGCATAGGTATTATTAATTTTCATTGAAATTTCGTCCATAATATCAATATACCCCTGCCAAACTTGATGATCGTATCCTTCTACTTGAATGTAAGGTTCCTTGTCATAATTCGATGCTCTTGTAATGTAACTATTCATTTAAGAATCATCCCTTCTTTATTTTATGTTCTAGTAACCTAGGAAACTGGTACTTTTATTGCCTATTCTTGTATTCTGAAGAGATAAGATATAATGTTATAACATTATATCTTTTGGATTTTTGATAAATTTATCAAAGGTAAACATAATCAAATACCACTTACTTATTTTTTCAGTTTATATTAAGATGTAAACTTTTATTTTTGTAAGCGACCAATTTTTAACCAACATATTTCGTAAGGTTTCAGCGTCCATATTATAGATTGTAATGAATCCGCAGTTAGCGTTTCACTTCCATTGTCATCTTTTATATTTTCTCCAGATAACAAATTGCTTACATGGAACCCTTCAGAATATAATTCGTCAAGTTTATATACATCTTTCCACTGAATTAACCCTTTTTGAACTGTGTTTGTAACATTACCAATACAAAGACACCAATCATTTTTCCATCTACGAATAGGAGTAAATAAATTTTCATTATCAGATTGTCCACCGAAGTAGTCACAATTTCCATAAATTAATTCAGGGTAGCTCTTACGTAAATGAATTGCACGTTTTAAATCGCTTTCTAATCCTACTTCTCCCCCGGCATACATCATAAACGGACCATCAATGAATAAGAACATATAATTTAAGAAGCGTGCTACACTTATACCGAATTGTTCTCTTCTCCACTTCTTTCCTGGGGGGTACCACCAGAAGGAATCATGAGAATCAACATGATGAGCCGTTAAAAAACCAGAAGGTGTCCAGTTTTTTCTCTTTTC
>SKOL01000108.1 GCA_007120055.1 Anaerobacillus sp. | reverse complement strand
GTAAAACTCGATGTAATGTAAGAAAAGATAAGGGGATAAGACTAGTTGGGGCACCAAGGTGACGGCATTTAAAGAAGGTAAATACTATGTGGTCTCTCATGTAACGGCTAGAGGCATACATACGATGCCTTGGGAAGAAGTGATCGTTGAAAATAAAGGTTTAAACGAGAATACAGTTAAAAGTAGAACGGATAAGTCGAGCTGTTAGGTGAGGTAATCACAAATAAAAACAGAAGGAATTTTCTCTTTCTGTTTTTTGGAGTTGAAATCTAACGTTATAAAAGGCCTATTAATATTCGACTTCGTTATAATTATTATTAATTTCTAAAATGTCAGCAACGGCTTTCGTATAATAATTTTTCGTGTCTTGCATATAAATAATTTGTTGCATGAAAGTTTTATAGTTTGCAGGTGCTTCTTCATACATAACATCTAACCATTTTTTTACCTCTTCATCCTCTTTTAGGGCATTACTTACACACGATTTTAAGGCCAACAGAATGCTATGTTCGAACTCCCCATTCTGTAACCGTAGAGCAGAGCCCACCGCTGTTACTCGATGATACGATGCAGGAACGAGGTGTTGATGCATTTCCGGGTTACCTTTTAAATCTTCAGTTTCCTCAATAAAAAATAGCTGTGTAAAAGCATATATTTGGTATTAGCCCTTAATAATTATATTCAATAACTAAGACAAAGACTTGATATTAATTTAAATCACCTTTAATAGATCATATTATAAATATATGATTTTTTGCAGGGATATTAAAGAAAATGTGGAAAAATTATATAGACTGTAAAATTTGATAGTTGTTGTCATTTGAAAGGAGGAAGTTTGAATGAAAACTTCTTTAATTTGTACAGTAGGTATTTCGTTGTATAACAAACATGGTAGAAGAACATCGAATCGAAGGTTTGGCAGACTTCAATTTAATTGAGACTGAAAAAACGCAATCTGAACTTTTATCTGAAAGGTTAAAAGAAAGTTTCGATATTAATACACTTTACAGGAGGGATAAGTCTGAAATATAAAGTGCTACCACTGTTCCTGAATAGTGGGCATGCCAAATAAACCACCGATTGGTGATTTTTTAATAAAATTGATTTAAAAGGTTGATTAAGATGCTTCTAGTACATGATAAATGAAAGTGAAGTTATTCTATTAATGGAAGAGATTAGATTAAAAAATTATATATTCTATTTTGATGTTCATCTTATGCTTTTAACCAACGCCACTCATCAAGGAGATATCGCATTATCAGAAAAACAAATGTATAAAAATCGAAAATACTTAGGCTATTTAATTGGTCGATGGGAAAGTTTAGATCTTGTGCTAGATTTTTTTGTACGGGAAGCAATTCATCTTATGAATACGTATAATTTTAGTACTGTTATTGAGCGTATGAACCAGTTGGAGAAATTCCTTGAAAGTACTATTGATTTATTTCCGCTTGTCTTGCAGGACGAGCTATTAATTGAAACACAAAAAATGCACTCAGATATTTTAGGTAAGTGATTGGAACACGTTTACAAGCACGATGCTTCCTTTCCCGTCAACATCCAGAGCAAATTGAGTTTGCACGTAAAGACTCCGATAGGGCAATTGAAGAATTTGTAGATGAGAGTGAATCTTAGTCGTCAATATCAATATCGCTCTCAAATTGAATGTGAAGCGGGTCATTTTCAGACTTCATTAGATTGGCTAGGGAAATCAATAGGATTACGAGAAAAAAACTTACAACCAATAATTATCTTGGAAGAATTACTTGAGGCACCTATGGGAACAAAAGTTTTTGGTGCTATGCATTATGTGCGCCTAATGGCTGAAACAGCTATTCAAAATGATTTAACATTTGCGAATGAGCTATACAAATCTTGGGTTAATATAAAAATAGAAGCAATAATATTCAACCCCCTAGTCAGCACCCATTTGAAATTATATTTTGGAAATTAGGAACCTATTTATTAGCTACAGAAAAGACAAAAGCAGCGATGAAGTATTATCAAGAAGCACTAGATATTTGTTGTGAAAATAGAAACCACTTAACCTTAAACTCAATAGGTATAGCAATCCTAGCCGAACAAATATTTTTTCTAATTAAAAGTGGAAAAAAATATGATAATGATAGAAAAAAAGCCGCAAACTCATTAAAGGACCTTTTAACTAAATTTCGACAAAGTAACTTACCAGATTCTTTGGGAAACTACTTCCAGGAGTGGAATGAAGACATTATAAATGAACAACAAGGAAACAAACTTTTCTCATTATCTAGAAAGGTAGCTTATTAGAATTATTAATAGTAATTAAAAATTAAATATTTTAAGGGGACTTAGTTGGATTAAAAATGTAAAAGTAAGGTAGTTGTAAAGTTGTGAATGTGAGTTCGAGGAAAACTTAGTATGATAGGCGGTTTAAGTATGAATCAAGATTTAATTAATCTGGTAGAGGATTTAAGAAGAATAAAAAAATCTCAATATTATTATACTAATTATCTACATTTGCTTTTCGTAGAATTAACAACTAAAATACTCCGCTTTTAGTAAGTTAGGAATGACTGCAACACCAAATTGTGATTTATTTAAACATAGAAGCCAATTTTTAACGCTCTCTCTTTTAATACACTTAATGTAAGAAACTTTATTGAGGTGATTAGAATGTCTTATTCTTCCATTAACACATATACAAAAGAAATATACGCTATATTACATGACGAGCTAATAAACAGTAAAAATTATAAAATGTTATGTAATGATTTAAACAATTTAACGGTATTGGCAGATCGTATTATCCTTGCTTCAACAAATAATCCTTATTTAGACAGTGTATCTTCTATAAACAAAAATATAATAGAAGCGTTACAGTACCCAACAGACGTTCAAAAATCAGGATACCTTCTTACCCAAATAGAAAAATGGTTAAAGGCAGTAACTTATTTTAGCTTTCCTGACCGCTTTAAATTACATACAAAAAATCAAGATGGTTTTCACTTTACAACAGTGCTACGTGAACTGAATTTACTTGAACAAGCTGAAATTGACAATAAGGGAGTACAGGAGTTCGATGATTTTGTTAAAAGCTACTTTATATTCGCAAAAAATAATCGAAACTTTGAGACCCATCGCACAGAAAGTCAGAGGAGTTCTATTAAAAATAACTATTTGCTTTCTGCACTTATTACAATGTTTGCACCGTTATATACTTACTACGATGTTATTAAAAAAAATCTAGAAGGGCTAGTGATTCGTCCTGTGGATAGTAGTATTGACTACTTATTTCAACTGATTAACAATGATATCAATAGTAAACTAAAGTTTTTTAAAGGTAGAGAAAATGACGTTAATACCATTGTAAATAAACTAACTGGTGATTTAAGAGAAGGGGGAGGTTATTTAATCGTTACTGGTATGGAGGGTATTGGGAAATCTGCCCTTTGTGCTAAAGTGTCAGAACAACTGATACAGAAAAATAATAACTCCTTATTGATGAATCAAGTTCAAAAGGATACGCCTTGGCTTCCAGGACAGCTGCTTCATTTTGGTAAGTGGGAAAAAAATCGGTTACAAATAATTCGATCATTGATTTCACAGGCAAACGCTATGCTACTGCGTCCAGTAGCTTTACCTGATGCAAAGATCGGAGGTATGGAAATATTACCTGAACACTATTTAATAGAAGAAGATCATTTTGGACAATATGGCAGGACAGAGGAAGATTTCACTAATTATCGCACTGATTTTGAGAACATCTCTACCAAAAAAGTAGGTAAATCTCCTTCAGGTAATGTTGGAGACTCCTATATGGAGCATAATTCTGTGTCAACTCTCTTTAAAAAAGACGAAAATATAGAAATCGTTCAATACCAATCTCTATTATTCTCTACTTTAAAACAGTTAGTCGAACAACATGGACCTGTTGTGTTGATTATAGATGCTCTAGATGAAATCAGTAAAAAACCAGAAGATTTCAGTTTTCTTCCAGAGAGTCTGCCAGAAGGTGTTTCAGCTTTATTAACAGTGAGACCAAACCTAGACATTGATACTTGGTTTATTGGTAGGAGCAGATTAGGAATTGAACCTTACGAATTAAAACTCATCCCAAGAGAAGATATTCCTAAATTTACTAGTATAAATGATCACAATGGTTCAGAGGAAAAGAAGTTTAATGATGCTGTCTACAAGCACAGTAAGGGTTGGTCACTTCAGGTAGCAGATATAGCTAGGAAGTTAAAGGATCTAAATGGTGATTTCACAAAAATAAATGTTGAGGACGAATCAAAAAATTTCTTTATGCGCCAACAAGCAGAATGGAAGGACCTTTATCCTGATCAACCAAGAAATAAAGAAATTTTAAAAGAAATATTGCATCTTCTTGCATGGTTTGAACCTGTATCTCCTATTAATGAAGATGATATCCATGGATATCTAGAATTCTGCTTTGAAGAAGATTTTGATTTTAATGACGTTAAAGAACTTCTAAAGCCTGTTGCCTATCAAATTCAAGGATTAGGATCTAGCCAAGAAAATATTAAATTAAATATAAGTGCATTTGCAGAAAATGTAAGGAGCAGGCGTACAAAAAGAGATAAGATCAGAGATTTGCAAAAAATTGCAAATTGGTTAATTGAAGATGATTTAATAGAGAGTAAATTGATTGGTGACTTTATTTCTTATTGGGTAGAAGAAGGGGCAAAGAAGCAAGTCGAAATAGCACAATCAATTATTGTATCATTTAAGGAAAACGAAGATTTCAAAAGAATTAAGAGTATCGCAAGTCAATCCTTTAAGAGAAATGGCAAACCTAACAAAGCCTTTGTGTACGCCTCTAAAGTTTTAGCTGAAAGTGGCGACCCTTTCTTTATGTATTTATATTCTAGTTTATTAGCAAATGGTAGGGAAGTAGATGAGGATGTCAAGGAAGCAGAGGTATGGTTGAGAAAAGCTGCTCAAGCTGATCACGTTAATTCAATGATCATCCTAGGCTCATCTCTTTTGGATGGAGAGAAATTTCCAAAAAATGAGACAGAAGGGGAAGAGTGGTTAAGGAAAGCTATAGACTTAGGATCGGTAGATGCTAGTATTGAACTAGGGTGCCGCCTTATTGATGGGAAAAACATAGAGGTTAACGTGGAAGAGGGATATGAGATTCTAGATAAAGCTGCTGATGGCAACAGTGAAAAAGCTATGATTATTTTTGCTAATAGATTATTAGATGGAAAAGGTATTAAGAATGACCCTGATAAAGGTAAGGAGCTCCTTATTAGGCTTGCAGATGAATTCGAATCAGGAAAAGCAATGAGGCATCTTGGCCTTCGATTGATTGATCAGAAAGGCCTCCCTAAAAACCTTGAGGAAGGTGAAGAATGGTTAAGAAAAGCAGCTGAACTGGATGACTTACCTGCCATCTATAACCTTGGCAAATTCTTATTCAAAGGGGATTATTTTGGGAAAAATCAAGAAGAAGGAATTGGTTGGTTATTAAAAGGAGCAGAAAAAAGGTTTGTTCCATGTATGTTATACATTGCAAACATTTATATAAGAGGTATAGGTGGTATAAGTGATAAGAATGAAGGAGAAAAATGGTTAGTTGAAGCCAGTAAGTTTAATTCAAAGAAAGCAAGCTTAAACCTGGGACAATATTATCTGCATGGTGAGTATGGATTTCCTGCTAATAAATTGGAAGCTGAAAAGTGGCTGCGCAAGGCTGTAGATGCTGGTTCTGATGATGCTATGAGAGTATTAGGGATCGAATATTTAAATGGTGAAATTTTGGATAGGGATCCTAAAAAAGGGATGTTGCTTCTTCGGCAATCAGTAAATAATAATGATATGACATCACATTTTGTACTTGGCCTTATCCTATTAAAAGGCAGTTTCAATGTTCCGAGGAAACCGAGGGATGGTGAGAGACTTTTACGTAATGCAGTAAAAGCGAAACATGAGCAAGCTATGTATAATCTAGCTGACCTATTAATTGAAGGTGAATTTCTAACTCAAAATAAAGAAGAGGGATTAGAGCTTCTGAATTATCTAGTTAAGGAAAACTATCCTAATGCTATTTCTAATCTAGCACAAAGATATTATACGGGAGATAAATTACCACAGGACTCTAAAAAAGCGACTAAGGTGTTATTAGATGCAATTGAACGTAGGAGCCTCGAAGCTATGTATATTTTAGGTCAACATCTCCTTTTGGGGAAATATGTTGATCAAGATGTAGACCAAGGAAGAATTCTTTTGAAACAGGCTGCTGATAAAGGTTTGAAAGTTGCTGTACGAAATTATGCTAAATTATTATTAAATAACGAATATTTTGATACGGATGAGGAACAAGGTGTCAATATGTTAGAATCTGCATATCAAGATGGAGATATGGAAGCAGGATTTGAATTGGGTATATTCATTTACAAGCAAAAAAAGCTTATGAATGAAGCTGTACAGTATTTTTATAATACTTACAAAGGAAAATATAAGAGCTCAGCCGTAAGCTTGCTATATATGTATAGGAGGAAAGAGATTCATATTAAGCTTGATTTGGATATAAATCTATTAATAGAGGATCTCAAAAAACAAGGGACACTGCTTTCAGAAATTAATTTAGCTTTATATGAGCTGTTCTTATCTCCAGATGATTCTAAAGCGTGGCAGCAGGCGGATAAGGTGTTTTCTAGTTTAAAAATAGAAGGTGAAGAAGAAATAGAGTGGTGGCGGGACCTGGCAGAGGAAGGGGACGCAGAAGGACACCTAGTGCTAGCATGGCTACAACGTCACAATAAAATTTTAGACCCAGAAGGTTTAACGCTTGTTGAGCGCTTTGAATTAGCTGAAGAAGCCTTTGATGTCCCTCATAGGATTGCAAATTATGTAACGGAAAAAAAGAAAAAGAGAAAAATGGCTAAACGATAAGAGTGACTGTCTAAAAAGTCCCTAAAAAATAAATCCAGTGGAGAAAACAATTAGTTTTTCTCCACTGGATTTTGCATTTTTACGATTGTTATCTGAAAGTAGCTGGCGGATGCCAGCTGCTTTCAGGATGTTGTGGGCCAATGCCACAATCCTAAATTCCCCGTGCACCTTATCAAGTCCCCGAAGTGAAAATCTACGGAACGACCGATTACCCTTGATGTGACCAACGCACTTTCGACATCGACTTTACGTCGAGCGTAGATTGCGGCTCTCTCTTCACATTCAAGGGCTGTTTTTACCTTTGCTTTCATTTCTTCGAAGACGGTATCCAGTGGACTATTTGCATCACTGTGACTACCCGAAAAATCTTGTTTTACAAAAATGTTTCACGAAGAGATAATAATTATAGCTTCAAATAATGTCTATCTTCTTACCTAAAGGTGCGTTATTTGAAGCTTTTTATATTGTGTAATAATGGGTTTAACCGTGTGTGTATAGCTGAAGTAGTTTACTTGGCACAAATATTCACCATATTTGCTACTTCTGCTTTTTAGACATAAAAAAACTCTCACAATTTTGTGAAGGCAGAGTTGTTAAATATATTTTGGCGGGACTGTGTGGGAATCGAACCCACCGAACTTGGCACGCAAGTCCCTAAGGTTTTGAAGTTGTCGGATGGTGGTTATTTACAGTACCTTATAGGGCTGGAAAGTGCGTTGTAATAAGGTTTTGATGTTTTGTAGTGATCCTCAATATCTTTAAATTTTTTAAATCGGGCACCTGACTCGGCACCTTTTTTAGGTAGTAATCCAAAGACACTAAATTAAAGAAAACTCGATTTTTCATTATTATGGAGTTGTTAAATGTGTAAATATTTATTTAGTTATCTGCTTGATTTAAATGAATTTTGAATTTACGATGAAGGGAATGATCAAAATGAAAAAAGAACAAAGTCGTACTTTTTTACCTTGATATGGTGAGCGTTATCAACATGAATTAGACCTTGTTTTTCCAAGAAGTGACGGATCAATCCAGCCCTACTACACAGTTAGAAGGGGATTTAATCGTTTAATTGAAAAAGCGAATGTTAGGACAATTACTTTTCATGATTTAAGGAGGATGCATATTCTCATGGCTTATAGGGCTGGAATTCCATTCAAAGTTTTAATGTATCATACGGATACGTGGAGTGGAACAATAAATATTATCTATGATTATTATACAAAGTAATAGACCCAAAAGTTAATTAGATAATATGACAAGCTTGAGACTGAAACTAGTATCGGATTCAGTCTCACTTTATTTAGTGAAATTATGTGCGCATGACGGAAGTAGTATAATTGTTTTCTACCGTGGCAATTTTCTTTTTCAATTCATTAATATGTTTTTGAGATATTTTCATTAAAACTATGCTCAAATGAAACCAGCATGACATAATTAAAGTTAATGTGTGCTTTCGGTATTTTATGTGCTTTTGCCTTTTGAAACAAATAATAAAAGCTGGGTGATGATAGCCAGAATAGGCAATTCCAGTAGCGGAACTACTACTAATGTTAATGCAATTAAAGGTTGGTCTGGGAATGCTGTCATGGCAATGCCACATTAAATCTAAATGATTGAGCAATAATTAGATCAACAACTCTATTCTTTAAAAGAATCTTCTTATGTTTTTCGTTAAAAAAGAATTAAATATTAGCATAATTGGTGAAGTGTATTTTCCTTTAGGATAAATGATTAAAAATTCTCTTTTGCACTCATCTTTAAGGGGGATTTTAAATAATAGATTATGCTTCATTTCTACACGAACTGATGTGGAGGAAAGGAATCCAATTCCACTATGATTTAAGATAGCTTGTTTTATCGCTTCATTTGTACTTAATTCAAAGATTTTTTGAGAGAAATCAAGTATGTTTAATTGTTCTTCAATACATTCCCTCGTGTTCGATCCACGTTCACGTAATAGTAGAGTTTCGTTTTTTAACTCAGTTGGTGAATGTATATCTTTAAATTTTTCTTTTTGTTCAATTGAACAATAGGCATTAATGTTATCTTGTAAAAATGGCTGGAAGTTGAATTTCGGATCATGAAATCTTTTAGCAACAATCGCAATATCAATTTTATTATCCATCAGTTTTTCAATAATTGTTGATGTGTTATTAATCATAAGATTAACTTTTATATTTGGGTGCTTTTTTTGAAAGTCAATAACTAGATTTGTAATGATATAAGTACCAATTGTCGTTCCGCATCCTACATTAAGTTCACCACTTTCTAGGTTCGTAAGCGAAGATAATGCCTTATCTGCTTGGTCTGCTAATGAGACAATCTGAATTGCATATTTAAGAAGTTGTCTCCCTGCATCTGTTAATTCAACTTTTTTCTTTGTACGATAAAATAAAGGTAATTCATAATAGTTTTCTAAAGCTTCAATTTGCCTTGATACGGCAGGTTGACTTAAGGAAAGTTCTTCTGCAGCTTTGGTAAAATTAAGATGTGTAGCAACAGCATAGAAGGTTTTTAGTTGATGAAATTCCAAAGCTATTCACCTCACAAAATAAAAATGATAAACTGAATCTTAGTCAGGAGAGAAAGGAGGAACTAGAATGAAACCTCATATCTCATTAACTTCATATTCAACTGGTTCGGGCTGAGCTAGTAAAGTTAGGTCATTAGACCTTACGCAAGTTTTGCGTAATTTACCTGTTTCGCCTGATAACCAATTAATCGCTGGAATTGGAGAAGATGCTATTGGATACTTGTGGCAAAACGAGATAATGGTTCAATCGGTTGATATGATTACACCTGTTGTAGATGATCCTTATCAATTTGGTGCAATAGCTTGTGCTAATGCGTTAAGTGACATTTATGCAAAAGGGGCAGACCCGTTATTTGCATTAAATATTATCGGGTTTCCTACATCCACACTTCCAATACATTATCTTGAAGAAATAATGAAAGGTGGAGCAGATAAAATCAATGAAGCAGGTGCAATGATTGTTGGTGGACATACGCTAGATGATACTTGTCCGAAGTATGGTCTTTCAATTACTGGTAGAATACCAAATGGCGAGCGTTTTATAGAGAAAAAAGGTGCCATTGTTGGTGATGCTGTCATTTTAACGAAGCCTATTGGAATAGGTATCTACACAACAGCCATCGATCAAAAGATTGCAACTAAGGAGCAGCAAGAAATCGTCATTAATGAAATGTTAAAGTTAAACAAAGACGCTTCTTTGGCTATGAGACAAGTTGAAACTCATGCATGTACCGATGTTACTGGTTTCGGTTTACTTGGTCATTTGTGTGAAATAGCCGATCATAGTCAAGTGTCAATTGAGCTTAATTTGAGAAATATCCCTTATTTAAATGATGTGTTCTCCTTGTTAAAAGAGGGTGCTACATCTGAAGGAATATATAATAATATTTCTACCTATAAAACAAAGGTACAGTATACAAAAAACATCACTTCAGAAGAAGAGTTATTACTGCATGACCCACAAACATCCGGAGGATTATTAATTGTTGTTCCACAGGATCAAGTGGATGAGTTACTTACAACATTATCGGTCAAAGAAATATCAGGTCATGTTATCGGTACTGTAACTGAAAAAAGTGATGTTCAAATTATGACAAAGCATACATTTTTGTAAAGCAGCCTATGATGGGTTGCTTTTTTGTTTTTAAATTTAAATTATGCACTACTTGCATTACAAACATAATAATAATGCATTTCACTTATTAAGAAAACAGTCTTACAATTAAATTAGAAAATAAATTACTTGATGATAAGGGGAGTGCTTGAGATGAAACTGGGGATTATTCTTGAAACAAAGGAAGCTGAAAAGGCTTGGAATGCTTTCCGTTTTGCCATTGCTTGTATAGGGAGAGACCATGAAGTAAAGGTGTTTTTGATGGGTGAAGCGGTTGAATGTGAACAAGTCAAACACGAGAAATATAATGTTCCAGAAGAAATGAACAAATTTCTTGATAGTGAAGGTATATTATTTGCTTGTGGTACTTGTATTCAGTCCCGAAAGCTGGAGGATCAAACGGTTTGTCCGATTTCAACAATGAATGATTGTGTTGAATTAGTAGAATGGGCGGAAAAGGTAGTAACATTCTAAGCAATTGCAGGTTAAAATTTTTTTGAAGAAGGAGCTTATTAAATGTCTAGCTCGCATGATTTAGCACAAAGTTATTTAGATTCTCCAGAGAAAAAAAGTAGATTATATAAACGTACACTCATCATTGTGAGTATCTCTCAAATTTTTGGTGGAGCAGGGCTAGCAGCCGGCATAACAGTAGGCGCTCTTCTTGCCCAGCAAATGATGGGAACAGATGCATTTGCAGGACTCCCTGCTGCCCTGTTTACATTAGGCTCAGCAGGTGCTGCTTTTATCGTAGGAAGACTTTCGCAACGGTATGGACGACGAATTGGACTTTCGACAGGCTTTTTAGCAGGAGGTATTGGAGCGCTTGGAGTTGTACTTGCAACGATTTTAAATAGCATCTCTCTTTTATTTATTGCCCTGCTTATATATGGTGCAGGTACAGCAACAAATCTGCAAACACGTTATGCTGGAACTGATTTAGCTAATAAGAATCAACGTGGGACTGCTATCAGTATTGCAATGGTTTCAGCAACCTTGGGAGCATTTGCAGGACCTAACTTAGTCGGTGTAATGGGGAGTTTTGCTCTTACTATCGGTATTCCAGAGCTTGCAGGAGCTTTCATTTTGTCTGGAAGTGCCTTTATCATAGCCGGTTTAGTCATTTTTCTTATGCTCCGCCCTGATCCTTTTTTGATTGTTAAAATGATGAACGAGATGAATAATAAGAATGGAGAGTCTTCCATTGAGGATGTTCAAGAGAATAATAAAAGGGGTATTTCGGTTGGTGCATTGATCATGGTTTTAAGTCAACTGGTGATGATTGCAATTATGACAATGACCCCAGTACACATGGGACATCACGGTCATGGACTAAGCCAAATTGGTCTTGTGATTGGAATTCATATCGGTGCAATGTACCTTCCCTCACTTGTTACAGGTATTCTAGTTGATAAGATTGGTCGAACAAATATGGCGATTGCTTCTGGGGTAACTTTACTAATTTCAGGTGTAATGGCAGCAACGGCTCCAGGTGATTCTATGATCCACTTGATAATTGCTCTTGCATTACTAGGCATAGGGTGGAATTTTGGATTGATAAGTGGTACAGCGCTTATTGTAGATTCAACAGAACCCACAACACGTGCTAAAACGCAAGGAACTGTCGATGTCTTTATTGCATTAGCAGGTGCTTCAGGTGGAGCGCTTTCGGGAATGGTAGTTGCGGGTTCGAGTTACGCTATATTATCATTTTCCGGAGGATTGTTGTCCTTATTACTCATTCCGGTAATGATATGGTTTCATCGAAAAAAGCATACGATAAACCCTTTAATGTAAATGGGCAATCCAAAAAGGGATGTTAATAGTCTGAGCAGTTAATAAAAGGATGTGAAGCCTAGTCTCATCCTTTTTGTTTTCAGAAGTAAAGTTGAATTATAACTATCATTGTTTGTTCAATAGAAATTATAGAAAGAGAAATTGTATAAACCCTCTTAAATTTTGGGTAATACTAAGAAATTACTTAGGACCTCCTGGCTTCCAAAGGATCTTCTCAAATCCAAAAAGAAATCTCCTGTCAGGTTTCAAATGATTGATAACTGACAAGAGATTTCTTTTTTATTCCTTATTCTTCTCCTATAACCTCATCGGCAATGTTCACCGCATGGTCACCAATACGCTCAAGGTTACTTACGATATCGACATAGACAATCCCAGCTTGTCCTGTACATTTATTTTCATTTAAGCGGATAATATGTTTCTTACGAAGTGTGCGTTCCATTCTATCGATTTTCTCTTCTTTTTCAAGCACAGCTCTTGCTTCTTCGATATCTTCTGTATCTAATGATTTAATTGCTTGTTTAAGAGTAGATAAAGTCAGGTCGAACATTTCTTCTAGATCTGTAACAGCAGCTTCAGAGAACTTGATCTTATTTGCAACTTGATACTCAACAAGTTCCATGATGTTCTCCATATGATCCCCAATACGTTCAAAGTCTCTAATCGTATTCATTAGGGTATGATGTGCTTTTGAATCTTCTCCTGATAAAGAATGAGATGAAACTTGAACTAGATAATCGGTTATTTTTTTATCTAAGTTGTTAATAGCATCCTCATATTGTGGGATAAGCTCTCTATGTTTCTTACCTTGTGTTTTAAAATATAGACTTACTTCTTTAAGGCCATTTTCAGATAACTCAGCCATACGCATTACTTCTTTCTTTCCTTGACCGAGTGCTATACCAGGTGACTGTCTAATGAACTTTTCGTCTAAATGAACCGCCTTATAAGCAATTGCTGAGTCTTGACCTGGAATGATTTTTATTACTAACCATGCAAGGACTGCAATAAAAGGTAGTTGAATCAATGCATTCGAGACGTTGAAAATCCCATGTGCGAAGGCTATCGTCATTTCTGGGTTCAAATGTAAACTATCGCGAATCATTTCAATTAATAATGTAAAAGGTCTTAAAAGAATTAATACGATAATGGTCCCAATTAAGTTAAAAATAACATGAGCTGCAGCAGCACGCTTTGCAGCAATGGACGCACCGATGGCTGCTAAAACAGCAGTAATAGTAGTCCCGATATTGTCGCCAAATAGAACCGGTAACGCTGCATTTAAGTCCATCAAACCTTGTCCAAAAAGGGTTTGAAGTAAGCCAATCGCAGCAGTTGAACTTTGAACGGCAATCGTAAATATCGTACCAATTAAAACTCCAAGAAGAGGGTTTTCACTCATGCTGACTGTTAAATCAGCAAAAGCTTGTACATCACGTAATGGACGAAGCCCATCCCCCATAAAGTTAAGTCCTAAAAATAGTGCACCAAATCCGAAGATAACTTGTCCATAATTATTAATTTTATTATTTTTAAAGAAGAAAATGAAAAAAGTCCCTAAAGCAACGATTGGTAACGCATATGCAGAAATTTTAATACCAATAATAAAAGCTGTTACAGTTGTCCCAATATTTGCACCGATAATAACACCAATGGCTTGCTGTAATGTCATGAAACCAGCATTTACTAATCCAATAGTTAAAACGGTTGTCCCAGTACTTGTTTGAAGTAAAACCGTTACAAAAATTCCTGCAAGAACCCCCATTACCGGATTTGTGGTGAAGCGATCTAGAAGGTCTCTAAGCCCATCACCAGCAACTTTTTGAAGTCCATCTCCTAAATATTTAATTCCAAAAAGGAAGATCCCCAAACCACCAAAAAACATAAATAACATCGTTTGTAAATCCATTACGTGTAACATCCCTTCTCTGTGTTTATCGACAATTTTCTACAAAGGCTTATGCCAATAAAAATAATATAGAATTCTAACAAGTATGTAAACATCCCTTTCGTAAAGACTTTGTAAAGATT
>SKOL01000274.1 GCA_007120055.1 Anaerobacillus sp. | reverse complement strand
GCAGCGCCTAGCTTCTCGAGCGTTTCGATCCATCAAGATTTGCCTATTCATGATGAGAACCGAAGAGGAGGCAAAACGTTGCTGGCTCTCCAACGCTTTTCGAAGCTTCCCAAGGCGCTTACGCATTTCTGTTTATTAGCTTTGAAAAAATAGTTTTGAAAAGGTATAATGTAAACTAGTGAATGCTCACTTAAAAAGCACGAGGAGGTGTAAGGATGGGGTATCAAGCATTGTATCGAGTTTGGCGACCGAAGCAGTTAACAGATGTTGTCGGACAAGAACATATTACAAAAACAATTAAAAATGCTCTCGTCCAAGAGAAGTTATCTCATGCTTATCTTTTCACAGGACCTCGTGGAACAGGGAAGACGAGTGCTGCAAAAATTATTGCAAAGGCTGTAAATTGTCAAAATGCACCGGTTGATGAACCTTGTAATGAATGTGAGGCATGTATAGGTATAAGTGATGGTTCAATAGTAGATGTAATAGAAATTGACGCTGCATCTAATAACGGCGTAGATGAAATAAGAGACATACGTGATAAAGTGAAGTTTGCTCCAAGTAGCGGTGTACGATATAAGGTTTATATTATAGATGAAGTACATATGTTATCGACAGGCGCCTTCAATGCTTTGTTAAAAACGTTAGAGGAACCGCCGAAGCACGTCATTTTTATCCTAGCGACAACTGAACCTCATAAAATTCCATTAACGATTATTTCGAGGTGTCAACGTTTTGATTTTAAAAGAATTACAAGTCAGGCGATGACAGTTAGAATGGAATTTATTTTAAGTCATTATGATACGAAGGTGAATGACGATGCATTAGCGATGATTGCCCGCGTTTCAGAAGGTGGAATGCGTGATGCGTTAAGTTTACTTGATCAAGCGATTTCGTATTGCGATGAGGAAGTTTCTTTAGAAGATATTTTAACAATTACAGGCGCTGTATCTCAAGGTTTGTTAGTCGAGGTAGCTCAGGCGCTAGTGAGTAATGATGTTGTTAAGGCGCTAAGTGCAGTGGATAAGTTAGTTTTAGCAGGGAAAGATCCAACTCGATTTATTGAAGATTTTATTTTCTTTTATCGAGATATGCTATTATATAAAACAGCCCCACAACTTGCTGAAACCCTTGAAAGAGTAAATGTTGATGAAGTTTTTGTATCCTTATGTAAAGAAACACCGACCAACTGGATTTATAATACGATTGAAACGTTAAATGAAATTTTGCAAGATATGAAGTGGTCGAGTCACCCTAAAATTTTTATTGAGGTTGCGATCGTTAAAATTTGTAACAATAACGAGGTTGAAACGACGAGTATTGTTAATAATGAAGATTATCAAACGCTATTAAAGAAAGTTCAAGTTCTGGAGCAGAAGCTAGAAAGTGTTAGTGCGAACCCGGCGCCTCAACCATCTTCTAATCAAGACCGCCCTAAAAAAAATCAAGGGCAGTTTAATGTTAAGACAGGTGGCGGTGGTGTAAGTAGCGGTCAAGTAAAAGAAATGCTTAAACAAGCATCAAAACAAGATTTACAGCGTATAATGGCCAGCTGGGGAAAAGTAATGGAGCAAGTAAAAAAACAAAGTGTCCCTGCTCACGCTTGGCTTTCAGATAGTAAACCGGTTGCTAGCTCAAAAAATATGATTTTACTATCATTTCAAAATCAAATGCACCGAGATATGATTGATACGAAATTCCGTCCAATAGTGGAACAAACGATTTTAAACGTATTATCGGATCAATATAAAGTTTTGACATTACTATCTAATCAATGGGAAACTATAAAAGACGATTTTGTAAGAGGACAACGTAATGAAGAGAGTTCTGACAATGGTGATCCTATCGTCGAAGAAGCAGTGAAATTAGTAGGTTCAGATTTAATTGAAATTATTGATTAATTATATGAAAGTGAGGAAACTAAGATGAAAAACATGGGAAACATGATGAAACAAATGCAAAAGTTACAAAAGCAAATGGCGCAAGCTCAAGAGGAACTTAAAGAAAAAACAGTTGAAGCAACTGCTGGCGGTGGTATGGTAAAAGTGATTGCTACTGGTGAAAAGAAAATTTTAGAAGTAGTCATCTCTGAAGAGGTTGTTGACCCTGATGACGTAGAAATGCTTCAAGATTTAATTTTAGCTGCTACAAACGAAGCGCTTAAAAAAGCTGACGATATGATCAATCAAGATATGGGTAAATTCACTAAAGGAATGAACATGCCAGGAATGTTCTAAAATGAAATTATGCAATTCGCTTAAGTAAATACATTAAGTACGAAGTGTTTCCTTATGGTTATGTAATATAGCTGTGAGGAAACATTTCATTGTTCAATTGAGATACGTTTTTAGTTTATTTAACAAGGAGGAGAGGTTTTGCAGTATCCTGAACCGATATCCAAACTAATAGAAGGTTTTATGAGATTGCCAGGAATCGGCCCGAAAACTGCGAGTCGACTGGCTTTTTTCGTATTAGATATGAAAGAAGATGATGTGCTCGATTTTGCAAAAGCACTAGTTAATGCAAAAAGAAATCTAACTTATTGCTCTGTTTGTCATAATATTACTGATGCTGACCCATGCTATATTTGCGAAGATCAAAAAAGAGATAAGTCTGTCGTCTGTGTTGTTCAAGATGCTAGAGATGTGATCGCAATGGAAAAAATGAAAGAATATGATGGTCTTTATCATGTATTACAAGGGGCGATTTCGCCAATGGATGGCGTTGGACCTGAAGATGTAAAAATTCCAGAACTTTTAAAAAGGTTACAGGATGACACGATCCAAGAAATTATTTTAGCGACCAACCCTAACATTGAAGGTGAAGCAACAGCGATGTATATCTCTCGACTTGTCAAACCAACGGGAATTAAGGTGACAAGGATTGCTCACGGCTTACCTGTAGGTGGAGATCTAGAATACGCTGATGAGGTCACCCTTTCAAAAGCCATTGAAGGACGTAGGGAACTATAGCATATAAGGAGTAAAGGAAAATGCTGTTTCGAAAGAAGGGGAAAATTAGGAAGGCTGAAGACGATCGTCTAATAGCGCACATTGATGAATTAAAAGCGAAGTTAATGAATCAAAAACAATTAGTTCAAAATAGTGTCGACCCACCAGAGGATGTAATTTATAACATGAAGTTAACAGAGGCAAAATATTTGTTTTTACTAAAAGAAGCGAGAAATAGAAAAACGAGCATGGGAAAATCTTATTAAAGTATTTTCTTATGTTCTTTTTTTTATATGTATTCAATAGATATAGTAATGAGAGCTTGTCAATTACTAAGGAGGGATAGTATGGATCCAATCATTATCGTTACTCTATTAGGAGGAGTCATCTTTTTATTGTTAGTACTGGGAGCGCCTATAAAGCCGTTGCGCTTTGTTGGACAAGGAATGATTAAATTAATTATAGGAGCTTTATTTTTATTTTTTCTCAATGCGTTTGGCTCGGTAGTAGATTACCAAATTCCAATTAACTTCGTTACTGCATCGGTATCAGGATTTTTAGGCATTCCGGGGTTAATCGTTCTGATTGCTATTGACTTATTGATATTATAAGCGCCAGTATTTCAAAAATAATAGATAATGGATTTTAAATTACTTAATGAAATGAGATTTTCTAGATTAATCTTTGTAGTACTTTAAAGGTGACTTCATGAAATAGTGTCATTTTTGGCGTGAAAATGATTAGTATAGCTGAGGTGAAGTGTTGAAAGTACTGTGTAATTTAAGTTAATAAAAAAATGTTTAAAAGGTTGCACAAAGGGTATAGGCATGGTATAGTAATAAACGTTGCTTCTGAGACAACATTCGACAAAAAGTTTTCGAAAAAACATATTGACGAACGGTTGAAGAAGTGTTATTATATTAGAAGTCGCAAGAAACATAAACAAACACAATGGATTAAAGCAACTAACGACTTATCGTTTTGAAAAGTTGTTGACAGCGGTGGTGGGTTGTGTTATAATTAAATTCTTGTCACAAAAAATAAAAGAGGGTTTACAAACGGAAAGGTCGAAGAGATCTGAAGTTTATAAATTACCTGATCGTCCTTTGAAAACTGAACACACAGCCAAGCGAATTAAGAAAGGTGGAAGACAACACTTAATAGTGAGGTCTGAAACTTTAAAAAGAGATATAAAAATCTCGTCAATGTTTTATTTTG
>SKOL01000481.1 GCA_007120055.1 Anaerobacillus sp. | reverse complement strand
GTTATCCTAGCACTAATATTTATAGTTTATTCTCTTTTAGGGACGTGGATGCCCGGTGCATTATACCACCCTGGTGTTGATTTTAAGCAATTTATTGATCACATCTATTTAACAAACACAGGTGTTTATGGGTCATTGGTGGGTATCTCAGCAACTTTTATCTTTTTATTTATTTTATTCGGGGTATTCTTACAACAAGTAGGTGCTTCAAATTTCTTCATGAACATGGCTATTTCAGCTACTAAGAGAGAAAGAGGAGGACCAGCTAAAGCTTCTGTTTTTGCGAGTGCGTTTTTTGGAATGATTTCTGGTAGTACAGTTGCTAATGTTTATACAACAGGTTCAATTACCATCCCATTAATGATAAAAACAGGGTTTAAAAGACATTTTGCAGGAGGAGTTGAAGCTGTTTCATCAGCATCAGGCCAAGTTATGCCACCGGTGATGGGGGCGACAGCGTTCTTAATTGCAGAGTTTACACAAACTAGATATATAGATGTTGCTCTTGCAGCTATTATTCCATCTTTTTTATACTTACTATCAATTTACTGGATGGTGCACTTTCAAGCAATGAGAACAGACTTACCAGTTTATAGAGATGAAGACATTCCGAATATGAAAAAGGTATTTAAAAGAGATATTCATTTGTTAATCCCGATATTTGTACTAATTATATTATTAGTTCAAGGATTTACACCATATTACGCAGCAGTTTATGCAATTTTAGCATTAGTAATCACTAGCTTCATTAGAGCTCACAGTCGTTTAAATGTAAAAAAATTACTATTCGCAATGGAGGATGGGGCTAAAAAAGCAACTCCGATAGCCGTAGCAATTGGATGTGCTGCAGTCATCGTATCGACAACCGAGTTAACCGGTATCGCTTACAAATTCACCTATAATATTTTAGATTTAGCCGGGGGATCACTTCTATTTGCTTTGATTTTAATAGGTGTGGCAACCATTATTTTAGGAATGGATTTACCAGTAGTTGTTTCATTTATTATAGCTTCCTTATTCGGTGTTCCTGTATTAATGGAATTAGGAATTGATCGATTTACGGCTCATATGTTTGTTTTCTATTATGCAATACTAGCAGGAATAACACCGCCAGTTTGCATGGGTGCCTATGCAGCAGCTTCAATTGCAGGTTCCCGAATGTTGAAAACTGGCTTAACAGCGGTTTCCATTGGAACAGCTGCGTATATACTTCCTTTTATCATTGTCTATAATCCAAACATTTTGTATCAGGGTGATTTTCTACTTTCACTTTCTTATGCAATAACTGCAGCCATCGGTATTATTGCATTAGCATCAGCAGTTCAAGGTTACTTTGTTACTCATTCACGATGGTATGAGAGGGTTTTACTATTTATAGTTGCTTTGTTGCTAATTAAACCCGGAATTGTTACAGATACTTCGGCAATAGCTATTTTGTTACTCGTAGCATTACTTCAAAGTAAACGTATTCAAATTTCCCCTATCAAATCATTTTTGGGGAAAGTTGAAATAGAAAATAAAAATTAAATTAAAGGAGGAGTTTCAATTGAGAAAGGGTTTTTTATTACTATTTTTAATTACTGTTGGGGTGCTATTACTAGTTGCTTGTGGGAATGAAAAAACTTCGAATTCTGAAGAAGGTGGTACTGGCTCAGATGAAGTGAAAAATGAGAGGTTTGAAGTTGTATTTAATACAGGGAGTCCTGGTGGAGGCTATATGGTTTTCGGTAATATGTTTTCAAATGAATGGCAAAGGCAAATTGATAATTTCTTTCCATCAACTGTACAAGGCCAAGGATTAACTAATGTTGTAGCGGTAGAAACAAGTGAGAATGGAATTGATATGGCAGCTTCCTTTAATACGATACTTATGGATGCGCTGAATCATACGGGAGAGTTTGAACGTTTATTGGATGGACCTATTGAGAATTTGAGAGCGGTTGCAAGGTTAAATGATACTGCGCCATTTTTAGCTCCTACTTTAGCTAATAGAGTACCAGAAGGTATTACGACTTTAGGAGAGTTTTTGGAAACTGAACCATCGTTACGATTGATGACAAGAGAGAGAGGGACTGGTGGCGAGGAATTTGTACGCCGTGTCTTAGAGGCCTATGGATATGATTATGAAACAATTAGAAGTTGGGGAGGAAGTGTGACTCATACGACGGCATCTGATGGAGTATCGGCAGTTTCTGACGGGCATGCTGATGCTGCATGGCAATCATATTTGCCACATGCTGCGATTTTACAAGAATTAGAAAGTTCGAGAGAGGTTGTATACTTGGAACTTGAAGATTATGTTGTTGAATATTTACAGGATAATTATGGATATGCACCATTTACAGCTCCAGGGGAATGGTTTAGTAATGGTAGAGAATTAAATAGCGCTAGGCAAGATACTATTGTTTATGTGCATAAAGACTTCCCAGATGAAATAGTAAAAGAAATGACTAAAATAGTTTTAGAAAATAAAGAAGCCTGGGTTAGAGGGCAGCAAAACTTTGAAAGTTTTTAGCCTGAAAACGCATGGACAGACACTATTATTCCACTACATCCAGGGGCAGAACAGGCTTATAAGGAACTAGGCTTTATGAACTAATAGTAGTTGAAAAATCACACTATTTGAAAAAGGTAGTGTGATTTTTCAAAAACAAATATATACAGCAAGTAGGGGGGGATTGATCAAAAATGAGTCAATTTCAACTTCATGATAGTTATAACGTAGTAGTTGCTGGAGCGGGGATATCTGGTGTTGTTGCAGCGATCTCTGCCGCTAGAGAAGGGGCAAGGGTATTACTCATCGAATGTACTGGTTCGATAGGTGGCATGTTAACAGGTGGAAGATTAACAAAGCCACATGGGTTGGTGGAAAATGGTATATACAGGGAGATGTTAGAACGAGCTAAGAAATATGGTGGTGCAGATCTTGATGTGCAATCTGTGGGATGGGGTTCTTATACTGGAATGTTTGATTCTGAAGTCATGAAAAGAGTGATTTTTGACATGGTAGAAGAAGAGAACGTTGAAATTTTATTTTATACAAAAGTAATAGGGACAATTATAGAATCATCTAAAGTTATTGGTTTAGAAATCTCTGTAAAATTTGGGAATAGACTTGTTTTAACTCAAACAGTAATTGATTGTACTGGTGATGGAGATGTGTGTGCATTAGCTGGTGCAGAATTTCAAGTTGGGAGAAAAGAAGATAGCAAAACACAACCATTAGCATCATATTTTCGTCTCTTGCAAGTAGATATTTCAAAACTTATAAAATATATACAAACGAATAAAGAGGAATTTCATTCAGTTTATATACCAACTAAACCGTCGAGTTGTAAAAGTGACTATTCATTTAAAGTGCATGTTAGTGGCTTTAGTAGTTTAATAGAAAAAGCCAAAAAAAATGGATTTCAATGGATTCTACCAGTAAACCAAATACATGTTAAAAGTGGAATGCTTGAAGGTGAAGTGAACGTTAACGCAACTAGATTTCATGGGAATGCACTAGATGAGAAAGCATTAAGTAGTGCAACAATAGAGATTCATAAACAAGTATATTGTTGCTATGATTTTTTAAAGGCTTATGTACCAGGATTTTCAAAGGCCATTTTATTAGAAGTAGCACCTACATTAGGAGTAAGGGAAACTCGTCGTATTATTGGAGAGTACGTTCTTACTGGAAAGGACGTATTAAGTGAAGCTATATTCCCTGATTCAGTAGCACTATCAAAAAGTGCCGTGGATATTCATGATCCTGCCGGAGAGGGTGTTATTCAAAAATCTATTGGAAGAGGCTATGAAATTCCTTATCGCTGTTTATTACCTAGAGGTCTTGAAGGGATATTGGTTGCTGGAAGATGCGCTTCTGTTGATGATAGTGCTCATGGTTCTACTCGTAATACACCTTCATGTGCTCAAATGGGAGAAGCTGCTGGGGTCGCTTGTGCTATTGCATCAAAGAAAGATTTGTCATTAAAGAAAATCGATGTAAAAGAAATTCAAGCAGTTTTACAAAATAGAGGTGTTCAAGTCAGTATTTAATAAGAGTAAGCTTAATAATTGTGGTTAAAAGGAAGTGATACCATGAACATTGTAATTGCACCTGATTCATATAAAGGAAGCTTATCAGCTAATCAGGTGGCACGTGTAATCAAAACGGCATTTACAGAGGAAAT
>SKOL01000309.1 GCA_007120055.1 Anaerobacillus sp. | reverse complement strand
TGAGGTGGAATTTATTGCGTATACATATCCTTTATTATAAAGTCGTTCATTTTATTTTTCTTACAATATCAATGGTTATCTTCCCATTGATCGCGGCATATATTATATTTTTTTACCCAACTCAAAATTTATTTCAGCTTCATTCGATTGGATATTTCCTTTTCTTTTTTTATTTATTTATTATTAGTTCCATGCTCAGTCGTTTACTTTATGCACTTCGAAAATAACAGTCACCAACAATATTTAATCAATTTTTATTTATTAGCATATTAACTGTTTTAATCGTGACACCAACCTTTATTGGAATTAGAGTAACAAGCAATTACGCTACATCGATTTCAGAAGATATACCAATCCAGATAGAGGGAGAATTAACGAACCTTAACGGTACTTACATTAGCTATTTTAGCTCACATGATAATAGTAAATTTAGACAAATCCCTCATAATGGATACGGATACCCTAGTAGATATAACATTCGTTTAACAGTAGACGGCGAAAAAGAATTTAAGACAGCATACTTTCTTTATGAATCTCAATACTTAAGTACGTTAAGTAGATTAATGGAAGTTAAAAATAAAAACGTTATCATCACTTACTTACCAATCACAAAAACAATTGTACGAATTGAAGAAAACGTTACAGAGCCAAGAGGACCGATTTACGAAAAACCTAGTTTACTGACGCCGTTAGCCTTCAAGTAAAATATGGCCCTAAACTTTTTTGAAGAGGATAGGGCCAAGCTCCATTAAAACTCATCGACAATCACAAACACTTCTTCATCCAACTTGTTTCCTGTTAAAACACGAAGATTATTATTCTCCCAATTTATGTGATGAATACCATCATCAATATAACAATGAATACGTTCGTTCCCGTTGTCTAAAACGAAAACTGTTAACCAATTTCCATAAGCAAATGCTATTTTTTTCATATTATCTTTCCATGAAACTAATAATTGAAAAGGTAGAAAACGAATATAGCATACTGTATACTTCCCTTTATTGTTTCCTTGTACAATAGAATTTAAAAAGGCAATTCGTTGATTGATTGGTGTTGTGAGGTAATTATAGTATGTCGAATACTTTTTCATCTCTTTGGAACTGACAATATCAAACCGTGACTTGACTTCCCCATCATTTAAGCTAACCAAAGTCGTTTCATAATGATAGTCTACGAAAGTAAGTAATTGATCATCAGGACTCCACACTACCTTATGGATTTTCTTTGTATTATCTCTCTTAACAACTAACTTAGGAGATTCAATAAACTCATAAAGTAGATATGTTTGTTCATAACAAATGACAAAATGGTCACCACGGTTACTCCAGCTACTATTTAATAATTTGTTAAATGCTTCTATTTCCAATTTCAAATGATGTGTACAATCTAAATTAAAGTCATATATCGAGACGTTTCCGTCAGTGTATAAAACGAGCAGTTGATTTTTGTTTGGGGACCAAGATCCACTGACTATTTTATTTTCTGTTTTAATTGTTTGTTTTAATTTTCCAGTTAACGTCATAACCCAAGCTCGCTGTGTTGTTCCAAAATAGATGAGCGATTCATCAAATGACCAATTCGAATACAAGATTGGTTCTGTATTATGAGGTTTAAACTGTGTAATACTGTTTTCTTTTATATTTTTAATTTGTAGGAAATTCCCTAAATGACCTGTTGAAATATATGACTGATTTGGGGATACGCTTACATTAAGTATTTTTTCGTTCAAAGTACCTTTTTTAATATCAACATTTTCACGATGAAATGTTTTAAAGGTCTTCTCAAATAGATTTATAATAGTGTTTGTTATAATGCCTGAAATCAGTGGTGCCAAAACCCACCAGAAACTATCATTTATCATTTCGACGTTGCTTTCGGAATAACTTTTTCTAAGTTTTGTTAAATCCCAAATAACCACTTTGCCATCTAAAGTGATAACTGCTAATATACCTTTTTGAACCGTAGCGTATTTATACGTTTGAAAATAGTTATGGTCTATTGTTAAATAATGAAAACCATCAACATCCCAAACTTTAATTTGATTATCATATTGAACTGAGAATATCACATTTTTATTTGAAATGTGATTTCCTTTTGGTAATTTAACAGTATTATTAACTCGACTAGCTAATAATATATCCCAAACGGTAACACCATAATCTTGACTTGCATATAGTAAGCCTGTTTCCTCATCAAATGATAAATTATAAAATTTAGGAAAAAGTATATATTTTTCTAGCTGATATTCTGAATAAAGTACTTTGCTTTCCATTTCCTCTTTAAAATCCATTAAATAGATTTTTTCATCGTTGGCCCAAATAGCAATTACAAGCTCAGTGGGATGCCATTTCAGTGTAAAAACTCCGTCATAATCCTCTTTCTTAATAAGCAACTCCTCGTTATCTTCTATATTAATAAGCAAGACATTACCATCAGCATTGCTAACAGCTACGCAACTACCATTTATATGAAGATCAGTTAATAATAGTTCGTCTTGCGTTTGTTTTTGATAAAAAACATCATAAGATTGCAAGTCAATTACCTTTAGTCCTTTTTCACCAACAATTGATGCAAGAAGTGCTTCATCGGAAATAGATACATTATTGATTTTTCCTATTTGTGGATGATGTTGAAAGGTTTCCTCCCCAGTCATGATGTCCCATACTTTTAATAATTCTCCACTCGCAACAATAATATGTTGACCATTCGGGTGTAATTTACAGATTGATCCATTATCATCTTGTATATCAAAAATATGTAGGAATCTATTTTTGCTAAGATTAGAATTACCGCCTCTTATATAGGGTGTTTCCCTTTCTATATACCACTGTTCCGACTCCTTAAATACGTATGTAGCATGTGGCATTCTTAAAGCAAATAACTTTAACCTGTCAGGGTATTGAAGGAGGACGTCATGGCGGATACGACAAAATCTTTCAAAGTCATTTACTCTTTTTTTCAGTAAACCTTCATCAGTGATAAGCTCTTTTAATAAGGAATAATCATGTAATAAATCTTGGGAAAACATTGCTGTAAATTTTGCTTCTAAAAAGTCAAAGTCAGTTAAAATATTCTCATAGTTAGCAATATCTCTCGTTTGATATAACTGAAAAGGCAATTCACTTATCTTTCGAATGTTAGGTAGCGTCTTATTATCATCAAGAAATGTCGGCTTTTTATCATAATAATTAGAAATACTTCGATGAAAGTCGCTCATTAAATACACTTCTTTTACTCTTTTTTCTAATTGTCTATGATAAAAGCTATAAACTAATGTTCCATTTTCCTTCTTCTCTACTAAATAAGGTATGAGATCATCGAATAAGCGCGCCCATATAATCGGCGGTAAACTATTTTCAATATATTCATGCTTCGCACGACTTCTAAAATCTCCCATCACTTCCTCGGATTGAGATAATAGTTCAAGTAACTCCGCTTCTTCTAAACCACTCTTAGATGCGGCTAAAAAACCAAATACGTTTTTAACTAAGACAGGACCGTGATTTGAATCACTCGAGATTCTGCCCAAAAATTGATTAATCACCCCTGATATGGACGGTTCAATTTTAACGTTTTCAGAATAGGACTTCCATAGTTTCGCCTCTTCAAAAGCGAACTTCAAAAATAACGGTAGAGGGCATTCCTTAAACTTTTCAATCACTTCTTTATATTGATTGGCTTGAAGCGTTCTTGACCATTCCGCTAGCCACTGTTCTAACAGTTTTCTTCCTTCTGTAACACTTAATGGACCAATCTCAAACATATTTTCCTGGTCAATGATCCTTTTAAGAAGTGAATAAGCATCACAATCTTTAGCAACTGTAACAATCAAGTGAACTTGTTCTGGCAACTGTGTTAGAAACCATTTTGGGAGCAAATATTGATCTGTTAGATGATCTAAACCATCGATCACAATATATATAGGCTTTTGTTTTGTTATTTCATCAAATGCATCTAATAAAAGTTGTAATAAATCGTCAATTTCAGTTTGGGCAATTATTATTTCCGACTCATCAGGTTTTAGTTCAACAAGAATTGATTCTAGTAACTCCAATGTATTAGTTCCAAAAGCAGAAGCCCCAATAAAACGTTGAGTGAGCTTCGCACTCTCTAATTGTTGATCTATGCGTTTTGACAATTCAGCGGCAAACGCTGTTTTTCCAGAACCGGACTCTCCACAGATGACGAGTAGAGACGTTGTCGTCTTTAAGACTTTTTCAATCTTTGTAAATAAATCATCTCTTCCAATGAAATTGCGAGACTGTTCGAAACCGAATTGTTTATGCTTTTCTTTCTCTACTGCAATAACATCCATATGCTCAATATCACGGCACTCTTTTTCAATAATTGGTTTTAGTTTATTCAAAACATCATCACGAAACTCCATTAAGTAAGAAGTATCAATGTCTGTCTCCTTCCACCCAACTTCATAATATGCTATATTTTCTTCTGGTAAAAAAGCTTGAATGTCACTTTTCAACTTATCTAATTGCTTCCGAGCACCTTCATTTATTTTCCCTTCTGAAGTAAAATCTTGAAAATCTTTTGCACGCTTATCTTTAGGGAGTCTTTGAATGTTACGAAAAAATGCAAAAACATGATCATGAGCACCTTCTTGTTGGAAAGCCCCTGCTCTAATTTCATGTTCGGTCGCAGATACCATATATGATCCCAGTTCATTTTCTTGAAACGATAATTCAGCAATCACGTGATCAAACAATAATCGTAATGACTCTTCTATTGCATACCATTCGTTCTGATCAATATATTTCCCTTCCCGCTTCTGCAAACAGTACGTCACAGGAATACTATTACAATCTTCCTTATACCATTTGGTTAATAAGGAATGGCCTAATTTATTTGTTGCTTCGTAGTATGCTAATATATGTTCAAACTGATCTTTCTTTATTTCTACTGGCACCGGACGCCATCCGTAACGATTACCTAATAAAAGAAGAAAGTTCGGTCTTGGAGAAAGTTCTTTACACTTTTGCAGTTCATTTAAACAAATTTGCAATGTCTTTTGATCGAGCTGTGCTTCTTCACTAACCCCCCAACGTAAATCAATCGGTTGGAGTTTTGCACCAAATTTTTCACAAAACTGTTGCAATTCAGGAAAAACATAGCGCTGAAGGATAAGTCTTTCGTGCTTTAAATCGGCAAATGTCGAACTTACAAATATACGAAATATCTTACTCGTTCTTGGCACTATTCCCCCTCCTTTATTATGCCTTTTTTTGTTTTATAAAGTTTGTTCTCTCAAAGCCATAATATATAGCGATGACAGCGAGAACGCTCGAATTTGTTAAAATTAAAAATAGCCCAATCGTAGGCATCGTAATATGTATGCTTCTTTCAAGTTGATCATTCCATATTGGATTAATCATGGATATGCCTATTCCAACAGTAATCCAAAAAATAGTTAAAGCAATAAGGTATAACCTTATTTTTCTATTAGTGTACTGGAAATAAGGAAGAATAAAAAAAAGAAAACCAAATAAAATGTAGAAGAACGGTGCGGCCCACTTCAAAGGCACACGTTCAGTAAATGTAAGGTACATTAATACAGTAGATCCAACTGAAAATATACTATAAACTAATGGGAGTATTAATTGATAAATAAAAATAACCACATATGTAAACCAACCGTAATCTCTCGAAAAAAGATATTTCCTTACAGCATTCAAAACAAAATAAATATATGCAAAGAACAGAAACGAATAAATAATAATAGGAAATGCAAGTTTATTTCCTTCCATTTAAATCAATCCTCATCTTCTTCATAGTAACCGTCATCATATCGATTAATTAAGCTATCTAATGTAAATGTTATCATATCTAATAAACTATAATTTTCTATGTTTGGAGTCATAATTGTAACAATATTAGCACCTTCGGTAATTGAGCGAAAGGTTTCACCCTTATCGTTAGGAATATCTGGATTTAATCCATGAACAAATAAATCCCTAGCTATAGTGTCAGCATTTGTGTAATGCCGTGAACTATTTTGCTTTTCGAGACTATATAATAAAAGGTGACCTGGAGTGCTCCCACTCACGTCTTGGAGATTAGGATCAACACCTAGCACAAGCAAATCTTTAACGATATCAGTCTCTTCTAAAGATGCAGATAAATGCAACAAACTCCTTCCTTTATCATCCTTAAGCTCTAAAATTGATGTCGGAAAAGACTCCATTAAAACTTGAAAAACTTGTATATTTTGTACTAACAAGGCATCTTGTACTGGCAAGTTCCCCCTAATTCCACCACGCTGCATTTGTAACTCTTCCGTCTGTTGCTTTACTAGAAAACTTGCAATCTCTTCTGAGCCATAATATGCAGTGTAATGTAATATATTTGCTCCATTAACATCTGTATGATGCAAGGGTACTCCCGAATTCACCAATGATTTTACTTTGTTTAAATCTTGATAATAGACCGCTCTCATCAAGTCATTTTGTCCAAATTTATTGGTGCTTTCTTTATAAGTCGATATATTGTAACACCCCACTAAAAATATAAAAGAAGCAAAAATAAAACTCAATTTTACCAACGGTTATTCACCTTCCTTCTAAAACCATAATAACTATAGCACGTAATAAAGTATTCTGTTAATTTATAAAAATAGCGAACAAGTGACAGTATAGAAGCGGTTGAGATATTGAGATATAACCTTTTTGGGGTTCCTAACTATAGTTTCTTAACAAAATAAAAAGTTGACATGTTCGCTTTTTATTTTTGATTCGTTTGTTAGTAAATATTTGTCACTTTTCAGCGCTTCAACACTTTTTTATTATAAGTTATTCGATACTTTAGCCCCTCAACCACAATATTTAACTTCCACTAAACTTCCCCTCAAACTTCTCTTTCACTACTTCAACTGTTTCGTTTTTATGTATATTGATCATTTCGTCAAAAAGTAAAACGTTGTCAAAAGTACCGATGGCGTGAACGAGCATCGCTTCCGTGCAGCTTGATATAAATGATATTTCTAATTTTTTATAGGATGAATTTTTTTTTAGTGAACTCAAATATTTGTAAATACTCGCCTTCGATAGCAGTTGGGATATATTTGGGTTTTTGTTGGACGAATTTTAATAATTCGATACTTTGAAACACTTTTTCTTGTAATGGAGATGGGCCTATTTCTATGTAATCAGTGTCTTCCGGGTCATCACCGGCATGTAAGTCTAGGCCTGTGTGAATAAAGACCTTTACGCTACGATAAGTAATTGGTGTGTGGAAAGGGATTGTAAAGGAAAACGGGATATAAATCGTTTGTCCAGCCGAGATGTGAAATGGTTGACCGACCACAAATTTATCAATTTTCACTTCAGTTCTTTCTAACGGGAGTTTCGGATTTTTCGCGCATTCTGATTTTAAATACATATATAAATAGCCAAGATCGGAATCTTCTTTATTCGCTTTTACTTCTACTTCCCCATCAACGACTTCTCCTACAGTAAAGTGCGTTTTATTTACGGTCGTCATAATTGATACGTCTTCAAAATTAACGCGATGTAATCTCTTTTGGTATTTTGGCATTCTTTCTTCTTCCTTCCGGTTTTTAATTGCTTCATAAAAGTCCTTTGTTTACTTAATAATAATGTCTTTTAAACATTCATTTTTACCTACACCCACATTTTTATCCTACCCACTGATGTCTCAATGTTTTTAACAAAAATGTGCGCTTTCGAATTTCATTTGCAGCACACTTATAAACTTATATTCAAAAATGCAAACGGCTTAGAAAACTCATCAAAGCGACATTGTAAGTTAAACTTATGTTGATCATGATTCCAAATAAAGTTGTTAATAGATTCTAATTGCTGAAAAAACTCACATACATCGTCTTTTTTTAGTAACTCGAAGCCATGGGCAAAGCGACTGTTGTTTCGTAAATTCAGGAAATCGTTAACTGTTTTCAGATTAACACCACTTACCATATGTTCATCAAGTGCCTTCAATAAAATAAGTCCATTCATTAAGCTTAGCTTACTAGGTAAATGATACACACGACGATAATTGAAATAAACTTGGCTAGAAAATTCATTATATTTCTGTAGCATCTTTTTTTGGTCTAAATGTCGATAGCTTGCCTTCGAATGGAAAATATCATGCTTAAGTAATAAATGTTGGACGATTAACTCTAACGAGCGATACGTTAGTAATGCGGCCGCATCGTATTTTTTGCTCGTAATAAAGTGTTTTGTTAATTCATAAAAATAACCGAACAAGTGCCAGTATAGTACCGGCTCAGATAATACTTTTCTTTCTGGTTCCTGGCTTAGTTTTTTTAACGGTTCAATCGCTTTCAGTTGTTGTTCAAGCTCATTGAACGGAATTCTCCATAAGTCAAATTTACGTCCCCAGTGGATGGCATTTTCAATATTTTCATAGGCTTGATTAAACTCCATCGCTTCTAAATAAAAATAACCTTTGGCCAAGCTTTCATACACTTCATAAGGGCGGGGGTTTGTCACCCGCTCTTTGATTTCTGTAAAAATTTCTGTCGCCTGCTTGAAATCTTCACTATTAAACTTAATGATCGCTTTCCTAAAATCTCTTCCACCAAATGTATCCAGTGGGTCCTCTAGCCTAATTGGCTCTTCTTGACCTGGAAAAGGTTTTTCTTCTTTTAAATAATTCCCGTTATTATCAATATACAGAAGGTCAATCCCTAAAAAGTTGGCCGCTAACGTGCAGCCTGAAACCATATTTTTCTTACCACCTGTAATGTCTATCGCTACTTTGTTTAGTAATTGATCACCGGTGATACGCCGCTTATTTAAATATTCTAAGATCGCTTCATAAACATCGGTTCCATTCGTACGCTTTACCACTTTATGATCACATTGGGTGTGGCTTAAACCTGTAAACTTACAAATCTCATTAATTTTGCTCTCGGTTTCTTTCGAACAAATAAAAAATACTTCCTTCGGCTGCAGCGCTTTAATCCACATAATGAGCAGATCAATATTAAAGCCGACGGAAACAATTAAATAATCATATTCGTGAATTTCCCCTACTGCCTGCTTTAGTTTTACTTTTTCAATAAAAGCGGAGCAAATTTCATCAAATAAATTTTCCCGATAGTAAACTAGTGCTTCATGCTTATTAATCTTTAACTTTTGCATGTACGTTGATTTATGATCTTTAAATGTCGTCATTTCATCACCCGCTCTAAGTAGATTTACCTATACATACTATTCGTTGAAAATTTGGTTAATTCCTTGTAGTAATAGCGTTTTTTGTAAAATGTTGTTGTTTTTAGGAGTTAAAAAATAAATCTTAACTTTTTTAGAGATACTTGCATCTTCAACATTCGTGTCAACGTAAGTCATCAATAAGGGACCATCCTCGAGTAACTTAATGATCTATCAGCATCTACTTCCTCTAATTCAAGAATCGCTTCCCATTCACTAAGAAATTCTCGCATTGAACTTGGAATTTCCTCTTTTAAAAGGTTCTGATACGCTTTTTTTAATGATCGATGATTATACTTTTCTTTCATTTCTTTACTAAAGCGGGTATCTTTTTGCTCAGCTAATAAAGCGACTCGTTCGAATTCAACCCCTAAACTAATCACTCGTAAAGTTAGACGTTCTTTGTTGAATTGACAAATTTTCAGCGCTTTATCATAATGATGAAAAGCTTTTTTCGGCTGATGTAGCTTCATTTCTGTTGTTGCCAGCTTCCAATAAATAATTTCGATAGGATGATCATTTCCATCAATGTTTTCGATTCCCGCATGATCCCATGCGATCAACATTTGTTCAGCATAGGTTAGCTGCTCAGCTAAAGCAAGCTCCGCCATTAATCTCGTATAATGCATCAATCCGAACAATCGTTGATAATAATTCGTAGATTCGATGGCTTCTAGAAGCTGTGTACATTGCGAAAATGAATGGATCTCAACATGAAAAGCCTTCCCTAACCAGAAGAGAGAATCATGAAATTGGTGAGCTTCACATTCAAGTTGTGAACGGTATTGATATTGACGGCTTTTATCCTCTTCATAAAAAAATTTAGAAATTGCTTCTTGTGAATCTTGACGAGCCCAAAGTAGTTGGTTCGGATCTTTTCTACCTAATAAAATTCTACTTAATAGACGAGTACCGAGTAACTTGCCTACTAATTGCGATTTCATTCGATCTTCAGCCTCATCATTTTGAAACGCTGTAGCAACTAAAGCAAATACTTCTTTCATCGTTTTTTCAGTATGAGATAAAATAACAACGGCTCGTTCAAACTGGAAACAATTCATTTCATGAACGGCTTCTAAAACAACCATCTTCACCCATAAATCTAAAAACTCGAAACGCCCTTGCATTTTCTTTAGATGTTTTCGTAATTGTTTTAATTGTTTTTCAGCCGCGATGACATCCCCTTGGTGATTCGCACAAACTAGTAGTAACATTGCGGCTTTCATCGCAAGAAAATCGGAATGGATATTTCTTTCAGCAATCAATGGCAAACCATGTGTTTGCAAATTTTCTAGAACAGTTTTCCCGAGTTGTAAGTCTCGATCGACATCTAATAGTTGTTCAATGTTTTGTACAGTAATCGAAAACTGAGTATCGCGATTTCGATCGGTAAGTTCAACGAAGCGCTGAATCACTGAATCTAGTATCGGATGGACTTGAACTTCTGTCTTAGTGGCAGATTCTCGAAAATGCGGATCTTCTAAGTCGTCGTAACAAACAAGTGCCTCAAACAAGGCTTCTCCTACAGATCCTTCTCCTAAAAGTCTCATAATCGCACTCGAAGTCGCATGTTCAAACACCGAAAATAAAAACGGCTCATGATATAGTTCATGAATAAAAACGCGATGTTCGTCAGTAAATTTTTTCGGGCTATTCTTGCGAAACCATGTGTGACAAATACAATCTCCAATTTCGGAACGAATATCTCTTCTGGCATTGATAACTTCAAAGTCCCAATTCATGTTTTTCGCGCCCGTTCTAGCAATCGCTAATAAGATTCGCTCTTTTAAACGTACGATAAATTCATCGTCATGAATAAAAGAATTGATACCATTCTCTTTGCTTTTTGTGACATTGAGTCTTCGCGCCGCTTTAACTGAGAGGTGAACTTCTTCACTGTTTGTTCCTTGTAACACTCTTAAAAGTTGGATGACCCCTTCTGCTAAAATATTAATATACGTATAATCATTGTTAATAATGGAGAGACGTTCTTTATTTTGAAAGACTACAAACTTCCCATTTTCGTCATACAGCTTTTTTAACAGTGTTTTTGCATACGTTCCGTATTTTGTACTATGAAAAAACTTTCCATTGATCGATCCTTCAATTCCGAGTTGCTCTTTCATTTCATTCACTACCTGTGTCGCTTTTTCAGAATCAAATTGGTCCACAGGAAAAAGAAGTCCTCCTACCATTGAAGGGACTTCTTCCGTTTCAATTTGATCGATAAACTTTCCACTTTCGTCAAGCCATAGCTCATATTGTTTCATCTGTATCACCTTGCTTTATTTAATGTAGTTTTCGAATGTTTAAAAAGCTGTATTTTTTCCAAAGATCTTTAAAGTGTCTTCCTAAATGATGCGTATCGCTACTTGACCATAATTTATTTGTTATTCCTTTTAAACGGCCATAAAACCCTGTGACATCTCCTTCTTCAAGAAGTTGAAAACCATGAACAAGTCGACTTTTATTTCGTAATAAGCTTTGGTTATTCAAATCTTCTAAATCAATTTGAGCAACGATCGGTTCATTTAAACTTTTCAAAATCGTATATCCTTGCATTAAGCCAATTTTTTTAGGAAGGTCTTGAAGAGGACGGTAATCTGGATAAATTTCAGCACTTTTTTCATTTACTTTTTCAAGTAATAAATCTTCATCAATATGACTATAGCTAGCTGAAGACGTATTAATGCCTCTTACATTCAGTAAGCGCTGGCTAATCATTTCAAAGCACCGATACATGAGCATCGCCGCAATATCATATTTTTTCCCGATATAATAATGATCGGCCATGGCAAACATATACGCATACAAATGCCAAAATAAATGTTCATCACTTAAAATTTCGTGTTCGGTATTTAAATGTATATTTATGAGAGGTTTTATTACATCAAGCTGTATCCTAATATCACGAATTGGTATTTCAAAAATATCATTTCGCTCGGCTAAGTCAATCGCTCTTTGCAAATGCTTGTGAGCTAATTCAAAATGCATTGACTCCAAATGTCCATATCCAATCGCTAAATTTTCATAAGCTTCATACGGTCGTGGATTATTGGCCCGTTCTTTGATCGAGGCGAAAATTTCGGATGCAGTATCAAAGTCCTCACTATTAAACTTAAAAATCCCTCGATTTAACTCGCGGTCACCGAATACTTCAAGAGGATCTTCTAAAATTACCGGACATTCAGTCCCAGGAATTGGCTTTCGTTCATCAGTAAAATATTGATGATAGTCCACATATAAAATATCAATCCCAAGGTGGTTCGCAGCCGAGCTACACCCGCTCACTGTACTCTTTTTCCCACCTGTTATGTCAATAGCAACCTTTTTCAAATCATGTCGCAGCTTATGTTTATTGACGTAATCATTAATCTTTTGATACACATCGATTCCATCGCTACTTTCTACAATATCATAGCTCGTTTGCGTATGTTTCAAGCCAGCAATTTCACAAATATCATTGACGAGATCCTCGGTTTCCGTTGAACATATGAAATACACTTTTTTCGGCTTGAGCGCTTTGATCCACATAATGAGTGGCTCGATCGTAAAACCGACTGACATAATCAAATACTCATATTTCCCCATCCGCTTTTCTTTATGCGCTTCTGCCACTTTTGCACAAAAATTTTCACAGACGACCGGAAACAACACTTCATCATAATACCCTTTTGCTTCGACTCGATCCGTCTGAAGAAGAACCTTATACTGCTTTACACCCGACTTCATTTCAATCACTATATCCCCTCCCCATCTTCAAGTACCTGTCTTCTTCTATATCAAAAGCTAGTTCACAAGCCATCCAACAAGTTACCCAAGATGAATATATGTAATTATTCCAATCATTAGAATTTTAATCTTATAACTAATTTAAGCGACTTTAGTGTTATTACAATATTCTACATTTTTCTGGAAAAACCTTCATAAATATTCAAATTTAATGGCTGGAATCAAAAAAAGAATAGAAGCCCTTTAAGAGGTTCTACTCTTTAAAAATACTACTCTAAATCGAGTTATGGTTATGTCATATTACTACACGAGGTGCTTGATTTAGCTTCATTTAATACTGTTAAATAAGAAACTTTTATTTGTAATCTTTTTGGATGACTTTGGCAACAATCACAGACAATATTTTCTGGATGATGGTGAATTTTACAGCAACACTTTTAAAGAGCATTTGCATGATCAAAACTGTAGCATTATAAGATCCTTTTTCATACTTTAAAAAGGAATTTGTAGTACAACGATACTGGCAATACACAACAATTGAAAGGCGATTATGCTTAGCGAAATCTTTTTTCTTCTTGTAAAAAGAATACTCACTCTAGCATTATAGGACTATTCTATTCTAAAAAATATATTTTGTGTATTTGATTAGGTAATGCTTAGTTCACTAATAAAATCTAAGGAGAGTTGATTATTAAGAACCTAAGGAGAGTAAGTTTTATCAGATTTAGTCGCATCTTTAAAAGATTTGTACCTTAACATCGAAGTGGAATATACAAAGGATAAATTGTCTACTACTCTATCAGCATATTATATTCGAAGAATTGAGTTAGGTGATTCTTATCAAGGAATCCAAAAACTCCTTGTATAGATACCAACGGTTCATGGCACACAATCGACAACCAACGGATTCGCTTGTATCAAAAGTATTTGCCTGGCAAGTCTTGTTTTCTGCACTGCCTGAATAACTACCAGATTCATTGTCCACACATGAACCTTCTTGAAAAAAATCAAACAGCCATTTTTAGAAAAGGAAGCTGTTATGCATATGGATGAGCGACATGTGTATCATCGAGATTTACAACATCTCCATCTTAAAACTGAGATTTTCATCTTGCTGAAGACGGGCTACACGCTTCTTTACGAAAGTATAAGCAAAAGAGGTGGTAAAGAATTGACTTAAGGTAATTACAAGTCATTTAAAAGATTATGACTTAATAAGTTGTCTATCAAACCCATTACCAACTAATCGATTATAGGCTTCCATCACATTTTCAGGTATATCTTGTGGAATCTGAAAGCCTTTTTTTGCATATAAATCAATTCTTTGAAGGTCTCCAACCATTATATTTATGAAATCTGAAATATCTAATTCAACAGAGTCATTATAGTAACTGCAATATGATTCATAAGAATTTTGAGGTGAAGTTACGATAAAATTAAGAGAAGGCCACTGCATTTTTAAGGTCGCATAAATCCTTCTCTCTTT
>SKOL01000447.1 GCA_007120055.1 Anaerobacillus sp. | reverse complement strand
GATGAATTTGATCTCATCGTCGTTGATGAGTTCCATCACGCAGCAGCGAGTTCATACCAACGAGTGTTAGACTATTTCCAACCGAAGTTTTTACTCGGCATCACAGCAACGCCTGATCGAAATGACAACAAAGATGTTTATGCGATTTGTGATGGTAACGTCGCGTTTCGGATCGATTTTCTCGAAGCGATCCAACGGCAATGGTTAGCACCGTTCCATTATCATGGCGTTTACGATGATACAGATTACCGCCAAATTACTTGGCTTGGTAACCGTTACGCGGAAGAAGAACTTTTGCAAGTGCAACTACGAGAAGATATGGCCGAAAAAATTTTAAAAGCGTGGGAAAAACATAAGCAAACACGAACGCTCGTATTTTGTTCATCGATCAAACAAGCCGATTTTTTAGCAAATTACTTTAATGAAAATGCCTACAAAACCATTGCCCTTCATTCAAAACAAGTGGAAGTTGGGCGTAAAAAAGCGATTCAATTACTTGAAGCAGAGAAACTTGATGCGATATTTACCGTCGATTTGTTCAATGAAGGGGTCGACATCCCAGCGGTTGATACACTTCTTTTCGTGCGCCCAACCGAATCACTAACTGTATTCACCCAGCAAATCGGTCGTGGCTTGCGATTGCACGAGGAAAAAGATTATTGTGTCGTCATTGACTTAATCGGAAACTACCGAAATGCTGATGTGAAACTAAGTGTTCTTGATACGGCTAATGAAGCAAAAAAAGCAAGACAAATCCAACCAGCAGTTCCCGCCAACTGCGTTTTTGAACTCGACACACAAGTCATCGACCTTTTAACCGAAATGGCAAGAAAACGCCAACCACGAAAAGAGAAGTTAAAAGATGATTACTTCACATTAAAACAAGACCTAGGCAGAAGACCGACGTACTTAGAGTTGCACTTAAAAGGACAGTCAGAAAGCATCCAATACCGCCAAGAATTCAAAATATATCACGGCTTTTTATACTGGGCTGATGAACTAAATGAACGAGAAAAAGAAGCTTTCAAACGCTATGAACCGTGGCTCGTTGAAGTTGAAAAAACAGGAATGGCGAAAAGTTACAAAATGGTCGTTTTACTTGCAATGTTAAATCGCGGTGTAGCTGATTGGAACAAGCCAATCACACCAGAAGAAGTCGCACCATTTTTCCACCAATACTTAACCGAAACCGAATACCGCAAAAAAATCGACTTTTCCGACAAAGAAACAAAACGCCTCTGGGACTACGACGAAGAAAAAGTAAGCAAACTCATCGTCAAAATGCCCATGACCAAATGGAGCGGCAGTTCAAAAGGATTAGTGACGTTTGAAGATAGCAAGTTTGCGTTTAACTTTGATATTGTCGAAGAGGACGAAGAGATCCTTTATAAGTGGACGAGGGAAATTTGCGAGTACCGGTTGCATTATCATTTTGAGAGGAAGGGAAGGTAGGTTTTAAAATTCATTTTTTTGATGAATATTTTAGTCATGTAACAATGCAAAAGTAGTTTAGTTATCAAAATGTTTTATTGTTTATAACAGGTTATGCCTTATACAAGAGTTTTCATTAAAGATAACGGGGGGAATGAGATTTATGGATGAGAAAAAAACAACAGGAATTTATTTAGAAAACTGTAGTGAGGTTACGATCAATAACAATATAATTAGAGGCTTCGATCAAGGAATTGCAGGGAAAAATGTGAAAAATCTTTCAATGGTTAATAATGAAATAATAGAGAAAATATCGGATCCCTTAATAATAGAATTGAAAAACATGCTTAAAGATCAATCTTTGCTTAATCAAAAATTAGAAGAAACTCTAAATGAACTCTCGAAAGATAAGTCTAAAAAAACATGGGAAAAGATCTTAGCGTTTACAACACCACCGATCCATGCAGTGATCATCGCTTGGCTAACAAAATACGGTATAGTACCTAAATAATTATTTAAATTGATTATACCAATCAACTTAAAAATATTGTACTACTAACCTAACTCACGTCTATTCTATGTAGACGTGTTTTTTATTTTAGTAATTTGTTATTAGTAAGTTTTTTTGTTCATCCTTTTTATGTCATAGGACAATTTTCCTAGTACATAAAATAAACCATTCAAAACAAAAGGAGAGGAAACAACATGAGGAAACGTAAGAATTTCAAAGTTGATACAGGGTTTATGACGTGTCCTGATGCAACTCGTTTGTTTTTAGATATTGTAGGAAAACAGGAAAGTGATTTCAAAGAATTTTATAATGTTTTTTTAGATGGTGCAAAATGTGGTCAATTTGATGGGAAGGAATATAAAACGAATATGTATCAAGTAAAAAAAGCCAAGGTAGTTGAATTTGCAAATGATTATTTAGCAAACAAATCTGTCCAAGTAGCCCATAAACAATTAACTCTTTTCGACGTAGGTGTAATTGAAGAAATAAATACTTCTCTCCCGAAAACAAAAGAAATTTTTTCGATTATTAGATTTGAGGAACAAGGTGTATTAAAAAAAGAAGCAGCTTATGATGCCATCAAAAGAATTATCACGATCAATAACTCTTGATATGGTTGATAAATATGAAGCAGGAGGCCAATATGGATAGTAAAAAGGTGAAAGAATTTGCAATTAAGATTGCACGTGCTGAAACGGAAAACGAAGTCATAGAAATTTTGAAAACATATAAATTTTTTCAGAATAATTCCTATTGGAAATCATTTGGAGAAAATGAGAATAATTTTTCAGTGATTGGTGCACAACAAAGTTCTGCTGATGCTGCATTAGTTGAGAAGTTAATTAATAGTGTTGATGCTGTTTTAATTAGAAGGGCAATGGAAGAGGGGATAGATCCTACAAGTAAAGATGCGCCAAATTCTATACGTGCTGCGTTAGAAGATTTCTACAATATCCCTGAAGGCAACTTAGTAAAACTCTCAAAATCTGAACGAAATACTTTAGCAAAAAACATCAAACTTTATGTAACAGGAAGTAAAACTAATCCTAACTATAGTATCATTGATAAAGGGGAAGGACAGTCACCAAATAGACTCCCTCAAACGATTTTGTCTCTAAGTAAATCTAACAAGTTGAGAATTCCATTTGTTCAAGGAAAGTTTAACATGGGAGGGACTGGTGTTCTCCAATTTTGTGGAAAACAAAACTTTCAGCTAATCATTTCTAAAAGATCCTCAACAATTCAGCATCAATTCAACTATTTTGATGGAGTTGAAGATGATACTAAAGGTGATTGGGGTGTAACCATTGTTCGAAGAAGTGCTCCTAAAGAAGGTGCAAAAAGTTCTTCCTATGAATATTTAGCACCTAATAATGAGATTTTACGATTTACTGCAGACGAACTTTCGTTAGTTGAAGGAAGTTCGTTAAATTGGGGAACATTTATTAAATTATATGAGTATAAAATTCCTGGATGTACAACGGTGGCAACGTTTAATTTATATTACCGTTTGTCGGTACTGATGCCAAGTATAGCACTTCCAATTAGAATTATCGAAACGAGGGATTATAAGGGGAATACGTTAGAGACAACTATTAATGGATTGAACGTTAGATTAGAAGAAGATCGGAACAATAATTTGGAGGAAAATTTTCCGTATCACAGTGAATTAACGGTTCAAAATCAAAAAATTAAATATTCGCTATATGCTTTTAAAGAAGGCTGTAGCGGAAATTACCGAAAAAGTGAAGGAGTCATTCTAGTAGTAAACGGTCAAACACATGGGTATATACCAAAAAGCATTTTCGCTAGAAAAAAAGTGCAACTAGGTTATATTGCTGATTCGTTACTCGCAGTTCTTGATTGTTCAAATTTAGATTTACGTACTCGAGAAGATTTGTTCATGAATAGCCGAGATAAACTTCGAAATGTCGAATTCAAAAAAGTATTGGAAGATTGCTTAGAAGATATGTTTCGTAATAATATACTACTCAAAAGGTTACAAAACGAAAGAAGACAAAAAGCTTTAAAAGATAAAATAGGTAATTCTAAGCCACTTGCCGATGTATTAAATAATATTATAAAGAAGTCACCTGCACTTAAAAACTTTCTTATTGGAGGAAGAAATATTACTCATCCATTTGAATTTGAAGATCAACCAGGGAAATCAGGAGGGGGCAAAGGGGGAGCCAAAAAAGATAACGACGATTTTCAAGGAGAATTCTTCCCGACTTTTTTT
>SKOL01000758.1 GCA_007120055.1 Anaerobacillus sp. | reverse complement strand
CTATAGTCTTTGAAGTCTCTTACTCAAAAGATAGTAACGTTACTACACTTGAAGCTTTTAATGACATGCAAGGAATGCCTGATGACGATATCCATGCAGGACTTAATGAAGGAGGTCAAGCACAGGGAGGTAATAATTCGTTCATCAGTACGGAAGATGCAGTTTTAATTAGTTTAACAGTCATCATTGTTGGAGCATTCATTTTTGTAATCATTCGTAAAAAGAAAAATGGAGAAGTCGCTTCCAAAGAAGCAGGTGCGAAGCCGAAAAAAATTGTAAACAAAGAAGAAGAAATAAAGAAGCTAAGAAAAATGTTAGCTGAAGGAAAAATTGATGAAAAGACCTATAAAGAAAAACGTTCAAAATTAGGCTAAGGGAGGGGTTTAAATGAAAAAAAATACGAAAGTTATACTTGCTGGTAGTACGATCATTGTAGCTATTTTAATTTTATTAATTGCAGCTACACCGGGTGCTAGTGGCACAGAAATACCGTTAGCACAAGCGGTAGCAAATCCTGAACAGTATGAAGATCGTTATGTTAATACAGAAGGTTTTTTAATTGAAGAATCAATTGATTGGCGTGCCGATGAAATTGAATTACGTTTTGATATCGAAGATGAAGATGGAAATGTCCTTTCTGTCTTTCATGAACGGGTAAGGCCAGACAATTTCAGCGACGGAGTAATTGTACTATTAGGAGGCTATGTTCAACCGGACGGAACTTTCTATGCTGAAACGGTTCAAACGAGATGTCCTTCAGTGTATGAAGGTGAAAAACCTGAAGAGGGTTATGATCCTGCAGTACACCGAGATGCAGGGTATGATGACTAACCGAAGTTAATCTAAGCATCACAATTACGCTGATATTAAAACAAACAGTGCAATACAAACATGAAAGAGATATAAAGTAACATTTAAAATGGAGCTGTCTTAAAAGAAAGTGTCAGGCACTTATGGTACAGCTCCAATCCAAACGTAAAGAAGGTGGAACTAAAGTGTACATCATCGGTAATTTAACCATTTATTTAGCATTTGCTTTAGCATTGTATGCATTTATCATATTTATTTTAGGAATTTTTAAGCAAGATCAAAGATTGGTAGATAGTGGAAAATCAGCAACGTTAGCAGTATTTATTTTAGCGTCAATTTCAATGTTTATACTATTGATCCTATTAGGAACAAGTCAATTTCAATTTGAGTATGTCTATTCTTACACGAGTACAGATTTACCTTTAGTTTATAAGTTAGCCGCATTATTTGCTGGTAACTCTGGTTCATTACTAATGTGGACATTTTTCTTAGCAATGTATACGGTAATGGTTGCTTATTCAAAGAAAATGAAAAACAACCCGATGGTTCCGTACATCTCCTGTATTCTGTTAGCTAATATAATTTTCTTTTACATTATTCTTGGTTTCGTAACAAATCCATTTAATATGCTAGATTTTGTTCCACAAGAAGGTCGTGGATTAAATCCGATGCTTCAAGACCCGGGAATGCTCCTGCATCCGGTAACCCTTTATCTGGGATATGTAGGGTTTGCGGTACCATTTGCTTTTGCGATTACTGCGTTAATTTTAAAAACAACTGACGCTTTTTGGTTACGAATGACTCGCCGTTGGACGATCATCGCATGGTGTTTCTTAACTTTAGGTAATGTCATCGGTGGTTGGTGGGCGTATCTTGAATTAGGATGGGGTGGCTATTGGGCTTGGGACCCAGTAGAAAATGCTTCATTTATGCCGTGGCTTACAGCAACTGCGTTTTTACACTCTGTGATGATTCAAGAGCGAAAAGGTATGCTTAAAGTTTGGAACATAAGTTTAATCATTCTTACGTACGCTTTAACAATTTTTGGTACATTTTTAGTAAGAAGTGGAGTTTTAACTTCAGTTCACGCATTTGGTGATACAAATATAGGTGCATACTTCTTAATTTTCTTAGCTTTAGTAGTGATCTTCTCACTTTATGTTTTAATGAGTCGTTATCAATTGTTAACAGAAAATAACGGCCAATTCGAATCAATGTTATCGAAAGAAACTAGTTTCTTAGTTAATAACTTAATTTTAGTCGGGGGTACATTTGCAGTATTCTGGGGAACAATCTTCCCGTTAGTTTCTGAAGCTATTAGAGGTTATAGAGTTACGGTTGGTATTCCGTTCTTTAATGCCGTGATGTCACCGATTTTGTTAGCTTTAATTTTCGTTATGGCCGTTTGTCCTTTAATAGCGTGGCAACGTTCTACAATGAAAAACTTAAAAGATAATTTCTTAATGCCAGCAATATTAAGTATTGCTATAGCAGCTGTATTAGTCGGATTTGGAATGAGAGCAGCATATCCAATCATTGCCTATGCGATCATCTCGTTTATGTTATTTACTCACATATTAGAGTTTTATAGAGGTGTCAAAGCTCGTAGAAAAGTTACGAAAGAAAATTACTTAGTAGCCCTTTACTATTTAATGGTGAAAAATCGTCGACGTTACGGAGGATATATCATTCACTTCGGTATCGGTATTATGGCGCTAGGTATTGTAGGCTCAGCATTTGATGAAGAGACGATGCAAACTGTCCCTAAAGGTGGCACGATTGAAATTCAAGATTACGTTCTGACGTATGAATATTTAGCACAACGTAGAGAAGGTGTAAATGACGTTGTCTTTGCTAACATGCATATACAAAAAGGTGGTAAAGACATTGGTTATATTCAGCCAGAGCGCTTATTTTTCGCTACTTGGGATGAACCTCATACACAAGTAGCAGTGCATTCAACTTTACGTGAAGATCTATATGTTGTTTTAAGTGGCTGGGAATCGGATGAAAGAGCAACATTTGTCGTTAAAGTAAATCCGCTCGTTGAATGGGTTTGGATCGGAAGTTTCGTATTAACCATCGGTTCGATCTTTGCGGTTTGGCCTGGAAAATATGGAAATATTACACCTAGATATAGAGGACCGAAGAGGAAGGTGTCGTAAATGAAAAAGTTACTTTTAGTAATGACACTTTTGTTCGCGTTTATTGCCGCCCCGGTACATGTAGTACATGGGGACGGTCATGACTTTGATGACTTTGATTACAAATCTCAAGAATTTAAAGAAATAGCTAGTCAGTTTATGTGTTTATGCGGGTGTGGTCAAGATCATTTTGAGTGTAATATGCAAGGCTGTGGCTTAAATGATGCATTTAAACTAGAAATTAGAGAAATGATGGAAGACGGACTCGGTAAAGATGAAATCAAAGATTACTATTTAATTATGTATGGTGAAGAAATTTTAACAGCACCAGAAAGAAGAGGTTTTAGTCTAGTTGCTTGGGTATTACCATTCGTTGCCCTTGGTGGTGCAACAACAGGAGTATTCTTTGTCGTTCGGAAGTGGATTGCCGACGGAAAAAGACAAGAAGAAACGAAAGAAGTTTCAGCTGACAAAGATGAGACGGAAGATGAAATTGTTAAATCAATAATTGATGAGGAACGTAAAAAGTATTACTAGGAGGAGAAAATGAAGCTTATCAAACTAGTTACATTGCTTCCACTATTAATCATGTTGTTTAGTTTAAATATTAATGCTTTAGCTTCCGGTGAATTTGACATTAATTCACCGGAAGTAAAAGAAATTGCCTCTCAATTTTCGATGCAAGGTCATGAAAATCATGATTTAGCAACATGCTCAACAAAACTTATGTATTATGAAGATATAGCTGAGCTACTAAATGAAGGTATGTCTGAGCAAGAAATACTGGATTATTACTATAGTATGTACGGTGAACAGGGTTTAAGGGCTCCTAAAATGGAAGGTTTTAGTTTGACAGCTTGGTTAACACCCTTCCTTATTTTAGGAGTAGCTGGTTTTACTCTTTTCGTAGGATTAAATAATCTTGTAAGAAAACAGAGAAAACATCTATTAAATAAAGATGATGAAGAAGTGGATGTTGAAAAAGAGATTATCAATAGTGTCATTGATGAGGAACGCAAAAAGTATTTCTAGGATGTGAAAATGATGGGGTATATAGTTAGTTTTTTAATTTTAGCTTTTTGTTTATATTTAGTCATAACTCCTTTATTAAGACCAAAACAAGCTACAAGATCGATGGAATCAATGGAAGATGAATTTGATCATATTTCAATTGAAAGTGTATATGCAACGCTAAATGAATTAGAAATGGATTACAATATGCAGAAGCT
>SKOL01000558.1 GCA_007120055.1 Anaerobacillus sp. | reverse complement strand
GGCCGTGCCAATGTCCATGGCCTGGGCCGTATCCATGATGGCCGTGCCAATGTCCATGGCCTGGGCCGTATCCATGATGGCCGTGCCAATGTCCATGGCCTGGGCCGTATCCATGATGGCCAAATAGGAAGGGAGTGGCTAATGCAGTCGCACCTAATAAAGGTAATACTCGTTCGTCTTGTGGATTATGTGCTTCCATACCAAAGTCTTCATATGATGTTGTTGGATGATTATAATTATAATGCTGATACACGTGAAAACCTCCTTTTTATTTTCGTTGTATTTTATGTAAATACAATAAAACTGAGCATGTACCTAGCAGCATTAATTATAAATAGGCTAAACTGCGACATTTGAACAAGTGGAAATTTTCACCACATCACATCTAGCTCAAAAAAATAGAGGTTGGGACAAAGTGTCAGACACTTTGTCCCAACCTCTATTAAACAATCTCTTCTTCATTATCCTCTTTCATTAAAAATTGACGTTTGTTCATTCCTTTTGTTAAATAATTTTTCTTTGACAAATATTGCAAATGTTGAATTGGCATAGCACCATGACCTTTTTGATCATTAAGGATGAACTGAACTGTGTTATTAGTTTCACTGATGATCGTTAATGAAGTGGCAGAGTTAAAGTTACCTTTTATATTTTCAGAAATTTGATATTTTGTTCCTATTTGTATTTCCATTAAATTCTCCTTTTTTATTTTATTGTTTCACAATCCTGGTTTTGTATACATAATTTTCCTACAAATATAAAAGAGGGCTGTTCCAAAAGTGTCTGACACTTTTAGAACAGCCCCTTATATTTAAGCTAAGTTCTCCTAAATTTCTAGTCATTATTATATTGATAAGATGTTTGTTAACCGATATGTATCACTATCAAATTGTTTTTCCTTCATTAATGCCTCAGCAATACCCATATCAAATATTTTATTATTTTTTATTCCCAATGCCCGACTTGATTTTCCGTCTATTAGAGCATCAACTGCGTATGCACCCATTTTACTTGCTAATATTCGGTCAAATGAGCTCGGATTTCCTCCTCGTTGGATAAAGCCTAAAACGGTAACCCTCGCTTCTATACCTACACGTTCATAGATTTCTTTTTGTAATTCATACGCATTAGTTGTCCCTTCAGCGAGCATGATAATATTATGTAACTTCCCTCTACTTTTCCCTTGAACAAGCTTTTTACAGACGTCATTAATATCAAATTTTTCTTCAGGAACTAATACACTCTCTGCTCCACCAGCAAGTCCACTATAAAGAGCGATATCCCCACAATGTCTTCCCATTACCTCGATAATGGTTGCTTTTTCATGAGAAGTTGAAGTATCTCTAATTTTCGTAATGGCATCTAGTACTGTGTTTACCGCGGTATCAAAGCCAATCGTAAATTCAGAATACGGAAGATCATTATCAATCGTCCCTGGGATCCCAATCGTCTTCACACCTGCTTCACTTAACTTCTCAGCACCACGAAATGAGCCATCCCCACCAATAATCACAAGACCCTCAATCCCAAAGACTTCTAAAACATTGATCGCCTTTTTTCTTCCCTCTTCCGTTTTAAATTGTTCACTTCTTGCCGTTTTAAGAATTGTTCCACCTTTATGAATAATATCAGCTACTGACGAAACATCCATGCTTTTTATTTCTCCATTGATTAACCCTTCATAGCCTCTAGAAATTCCCATCACTTCAATATTGTTATAAATCCCAGCTCGAACAATCGCTCTAATTGCCGCATTCATTCCAGGAGCATCGCCACCACTCGTTAAAACACCAATTTTTTTCAAAAAACCACTTCCTTTTTGAGACGAGGGGACAGGTACATCGTCCCTCCCTCCGTTTTAATGAAACTTTCTTTAATCAAATCGCTTGTATATTTAATTACTAAAGTTATTTTTACCTATAAATAACAAATTATGTTAAATGTACAACTGAAAAGTTCATGATACTCTTGGCTTCTTTCTGTAACGCTATACTAAAAAAACGACATAGTCCCTCGCTTCAGCGAAAAACTGTGTCGTTAATTAAACAGATATGCTCTTTTCTACGCTCTCACTTTTTCTCCATGCATAATATAAAACCGGGATCATCAGAACATAGAAAACTGGAAAAATACCAAAAGAAATTGATAGTAATTCTTCAAGATCATATAAACTCCTCATCCCTAAAAAAAGCAATATCCCAATGATTCGTCCTAGACCAAGTGGGATCTCACGAACAACGATATAGTCTAAACGTCTCTTTTCGTATTCTGGGTCTTTTTCAATCGCTGCATAAATAAAAGCATTCATTGATGTACCGATCATGTTTCCTGCGATTGGCTTAATAAGTCCAAATAAAAGGAGTCCAAATAAAACTGGAAATACAGACAGGAAAACCGAAACTAAAAACAAACTTATTGCCCCAATAGAATAGATCATGATCCTTCTCTCAGGTTTTGAAATTTTAGCTAGTAAAAAAAAGGAAAGGATCGATACGACTTCTGCACCAAAATTAAATATTCCTAGATTTAATTCCCCACCAGCTACGATAAAGATCATCATCGAAACAAGAAATGTTCCATATACACCTGAAACAATTCCCTCACCGAACATGACAACATACATTCGTTTCCATTGTTGTGAAGGCTTTTTTACTACATCCCAAAAATAACTTTTCTCGGCAATTGGTTTTCCTTTAATTTTAAATGAAGATAAAATCGATAAGATAAAAAAAAGACAGGTGACACTAAAGACGAAGAAATATCCTACTAAACCTTCAAACTGTTCAATTAAAAACCCAGAAAATAGAGGGCCAATTAATCCCCCTGTCGTCACCATCATCCCTTGAACATATAAAAATTGATCTCTTCTATTGTCTTTCGTTAAATCTAATACTGCCATGTGTGCCCCTACACTAAATAAACTAACGGCCATCCCTAGCATAATACCTAATAACATCACATGATTTTCAAGTGATGTTTGATTAAGGATAATAATTAAATAGGTGATAATATAAAACACAATTCCTATCCTTAATGTAGTCATCGGACTTGTCTTTCGAGCCAAACCTGCGCAAATCCAAAAGTTCAACATTATTGATAAAGAGAAAAAGAGACTATATATCGCGAGTAATGTAAAAGTTTCATCTAATCTCCATAGGAAGACACTAAGAAAAATTCCTGATAGAGCATTACCAAAAGAAAAAAATGAATTCATCAATAAATAAGCTCTAACTTTCGGTGAAAATGATTTAAATAAGGCTAACATAGTAGCCCCCCCAACCTAAAAAGCTGGGCCAGCACCCTGTACTTGGGCCTGACCCTATTTGATAATTTAATTCATCAGTTTAAATAGAAATTTCAATAATATTTGAGTCTTCTTTAAGCTTTTCGGCTAACACTTTTTCAGTAACGAAGAAGCCACCTTGACGATACCGGTTACTTAAAGGCTCAGTCATTACATCTTCACCATTGATACTCACACCGTTTTCTTCTTCACCCAAATGATATACAAACGTTACAGGACGTCCATTTAACATAAAGTCAAATTTCAAACGGTCGAATCTTTCCGGTAACATTGGATCAATGACGATACCGCCTTTTTCTGGACGGATACCTAAGCAGTTAGAAATCAATTGATTCATATAGATGCCAGGGCCACTTGAATATATACGCCAGCCACCTTTTACCTCAACAGAGCCATCACGTAACTTACTGAAGTTTTCTTGAGCTTCATAACGTGTATTAAACTTACCATCGGAACTACTGAAGTAGGCATTACTTTGGCGATAATCTGCATTTGGAACCACATCTTTTAATCCGATTGGATTAATTTTCAAGAGACCATCCCACACTTCTTCTACTTTCCCGAGCTTAGCCATCGCTTCAACAAAACGGATATGGGCATGTACGTATTGTAAACCAACTTCTCTCCCAAAATTAGAAGCTGTTTCAGCACGTTTAAAATGAGTACTAACTCCCCCAGCATAATTGGCTGGTCTGTCCATTAAACGGACACCGTCTGGGCAATACAACTGCTCCTTTATTACCTGATAATGTGCTTCTGCCTGTTCAGGCGTCAATAGCTCACTAATCATACTACGTGTCATCGGAAGTAGACGGTAGTTAATTCCTGTTTTCGTATCTTCAGGATGTAACATTAATTCAGCTTTTCCTGGCTCCTCCATATAAATAAATCCAG
>SKOL01000087.1 GCA_007120055.1 Anaerobacillus sp. | reverse complement strand
TGTTATGATGAACTTAACTTATTTTTGTTCGGATCTACTGATAGAAAAAAGACTTTCTTGTAGTAAGTAGTTTTCGTCTTGATGGAATTTTGAGCAAGAGTAGTAATAATTTTTAGTGGTTAAAAGCCACAATGGAGGAATTTTCAATGACACAAGGTACAGTAAAATGGTTTAACGCAGAAAAAGGTTTCGGATTTATCGAAGTTGAAGGAAACGACGATGTATTCGTACACTTCTCAGCTATTCAAGGCGAAGGCTTCAAATCATTAGAAGAAGGTCAAACTGTAACATTTGACATCGAGCAAGGCGCTCGTGGACCACAAGCAGCTAACGTTGAAAAGAAATAGTTATTAATGAAAGGACTCCTTATTGGAGTCCTTTTTTTATTCCTTAAACTTCAATTCAGACTGAACGAGGGTGGGACAAAACAAAGTGTCAGACACCGCTAGGCACCAAATATAGACATATGATAAATCTGTACGCTATATTTAGTAGGGTCCTTGTTGTGTCAGACACTTTTGTCCCACCCTCTTTTTTATAACCTAACTTTCAATTCACTTTTGGGTAACTACTGTCTATTACGTGCGTGGAACCCAACTTTGCTTTCGAGTGAGCATTCTACTACCTACTAATACGGCCCACGCCTTTTCATCACCCTTCAAAAAAAATGTAATCGGTTTTTCACTTTTTTCAATGACAAATGCATTTTCAGAACTTCCCCGCAATGAGAAACTTTCCCCGTTAATTTCAAGAATAGGTTGATTATTATCTACAACAATTGAAGCCTTTCCACCTTCTGAACAATCATATGTACCAACCAACTTTTCTAATTGTGCTTCGGAATGATGATAGGTTGGTTCAACTTTTCTTAACATATCCATCGGCAACCCTAATGCCGTATTCATCGCAGCTAACCAAATTTCATCGGCAGGAACGTTGGAAACATTACATAAGACAGATACAACAATTCCTTCTTCAGGGATAAAACCGAAGTTCGAAGATACACCTGGCTGTCCGCCGCCGTGCTCGACTAAAGTAACACTATTGTAATTCGGCGTTACTTTAAACGCATAGCCGTAAAACGTTCCGTTCGCAACTTCAAAGGGATTCTCCCACATTCTTTTTAACGTTTCTCGAGAAATCGCATCGTTCTCATTCGTTACATAAAATTCTCCGTATTTTAACAAATCGAGAACCGTAGACCTGACTCCACCACCTACTTCATAATTTCCTAACTTTGGCCAAAGCTTTTCTTCAAGTTGATTCGTCTGTTTATTATGTTCGTACGGAATGGTTACATCGTCGTACTTTGCTAGCTCATCAATACTAAAAGTCGAACGGTACATCTTTAATGGATTTAAGATCTTCTCCGTGATATGTCTACGGTAAAGCTTACCGGCCACCTTTTCGATAATTGCCCCTAAGAGTAAAAACGTGTCATTGCAATAACTAAAATACTCCCCCGGTTTTCCTAACATTTCATAATCTTTTTCCGCTAAATATGTAAGATGATCTTTAAGTTTATTTAACTCTTCTCTTCTAAACATCGGTGCAAGCCCCGTCGTATGCGTAAGAAGGTGATAAATTTTAATACTACTCATATCCTCAACACCGATTAATTTAAAATTAGGAAGATATTTAATCACCGGATCATTGACAGAAAGAAGTCCTTCGTCTTCTAACATAATAATTGCTAACGCAGTAAACGATTTCGTTACAGAAGCTATGCCAAAAATTGAATTTTCCGTTACCGGAGCCTTCGTCATTTGATCACAAAAGCCAAACCCTTTCTGAAAGAGTACTTTTCCGTGTTGAGATACGGCTACTGCACAGCCTGGTATATGATATTTTTGCATTGCTTCTTTCAAATAACTTTCAAATTGTATCCATTTTTGTTCACTCATGTATGTCACCCTTTTTATTTTTCTGTCTATTCTAAATTCGACAGAAATTAGAAAAAACCTCTAGTTTAAATGAATTCCTAGTTCTTATATATATTTCTACTACACCCTTAGACTAGCCTCCCTGTTCTTAAAGCTATTCCATTTAAATAGTTATATAATAATCACTTTATTATAAAGGAGTGTTAAATCATGTTCCATGCAAAAATAAACCGTTTGAAAGTTTCCGGTGAAGGGACTATTTCTGTTTCACCCAATCAGGCAAAGATCACAGTCGGCGCTATGACAGAACAAGAAAGTTTACAACAAGCCCAACAAGAAAACACGAAAATAATTTCAGACGTAATTAATGCTTTAACAAATTTAGGAATTCCTCACGAAAATATTCAAACGATTACTTATCGCATTGATCCGTTATACGATTATAAAGATGGTAGGCAAATATTCCGTGGTTACCGAGTCACACATCAACTTCAAATTAAAATTGAGGATGTGGACCATGTAGGACAAATCGTAGATCTTGCGGTTAGCCAAGGAGCAAACACGATCTCCAATATTCAATTTACTGTTGCTCAACCTGAATTTCATTACAATGAAGCTTTAAAAACAGCATTAAATGATGCTTATATGAAAGCTTATACGTTAACCACTCAATTAAACGTTAACTTAAACCCGATTCCGATAAAAATAGATGAATACTCGCAAATAAGCTCTCCACCAGTACCATTTACACAAACTTTGATGGCACAAGCCGAAGCAACCCCGATACAACCTGGAGAAATAAAAATATTAGCAACGGTGATCGCACAGTATACTTATTGTTAACCTATATCCCCCCTTCTTTTAGTGAGATTTCATAATTCATTATTCTCTCACCACTAAGATCAATATATAGTTGCGCCAAAACCATTCGCAAACTATATATTGCTTGATGTGGCTCGTTTTTGGTAATTATGAAATTCACTCCTTTATAAAAACAAATAAATTATGCTACATAATCAGTTTGTTTTTATCGAAAAATAAAAAGATAAAGGGGGGATTGTGGTGAAATCGACTTCTCAAGAAAAACAAGAAAAGCCGTTATCATGGTGGCAACTTTCATTACTCGGAGTTGCTTGTACAATTGGGACAGGCTTTTTCTTAGGATCTAGTATTGCGATTAACATGGCCGGACCATCTGTATTGTTATCTTATGCTCTAGCTGGCCTAGGTACTTATTTCGTTTATGAAGCATTAGCAAAAATGATGATTGCTGACCCACAAAAAGGTTCATTTCGTACATATGCCAAAAATGCTTACGGTCGTTGGGCTGGTTTTAGTAGCGGTTGGGTATACTTTTTATCTGAGCTGTTAATCATGGGGAGTCAAATGACTGCCTTAGCTATTTTCTCACAATTTTGGTTTCCTGATATCCCTTTATGGATATTTGCAGCTGGATACGCTGCCCTAGGACTTCTTGTTATCGTTGCCGGGCCTAGCGGCTTTGACCGCGTAGAAAACCTACTCGCCGTCATGAAACTCGGTGCTCTCGTGATGTTTATTATTTTGGCGATCATTGCTCTTTTCGGTGTATTTGGTGGTGCTGATACAGAAGTGGGATTCCCGAGAACATATGACGGTATTTTTCCGAATGGAGTAAGAGGGTTATTACCTTCCTTTATTTTTGGTTTTTACGGATTTGGCGGAATTGAAATTGTCGGGCTTCTTGCCATTCGACTAAATAAAATGGAAGATGCTCCGAAAGCAGGAAAAGTGATGCTCATCATCCTTTCAACACTTTATGTCGCATCGATCGCTCTAGTTTTGTTTATGGTGACATTAAATAAAATCACAACCGATACAAGCCCATTTGTGACAGCGTTAAACAATTACAATGTTCCTTATGTGACTCATATTTTTAATGGTGTTTTTATTATTGCAGGTTTTTCAACGATGGTCGCGTCTTTATTTGCAGTCCTCCGTATTTTAACGACTTTAGCAGAAGATGAAGATGCACCTAAGGGGTTAGCTAAGCGTGTCAAAAACAATAAAATCCCTTTAAATGCGATTCTTTTAACATCGACCGGTATCCTCGCTTCGATCATATTAGCAATCCTCATGCCTGGTCGAGTATATGAATACGTGACGACAGCAGCTGGCTTAATGCTTTTATATAATTGGTTATTTATCATTGGATCGTACGGAAAAATTCATGAAATGAAAACGGTCGATAATGTGAAACGGTTTCTTGGCTTTATACTGATTATGTTGGCAGTATTCGGGACTTTGTTCCATAGCATTAGTCGCCCCGGCTTTTTTG
>SKOL01000694.1 GCA_007120055.1 Anaerobacillus sp. | reverse complement strand
GTATGGAAATCGACCGACAGTTTTACAGATTATAGAAATGAGGAACATAAATGGAAGTTAAAGATTTTGATTTTTATTTACCAGAAGAACTTATTGCTCAGACTCCACTGATGGACCGCACTGCATCAAGGTTAATGGTGCTAGACCCGAATAGTGGCGAAATTAAACATCGTAAATTTTATGATGTTATTGATTTTTTAAACGAAGGTGATTGTCTCGTTTTAAACGATACGCGCGTTTTACCAGCAAGGTTATATGGTACTAAAGAAGATACTGGGGCAAACATTGAATTTTTATTGCTTAAACAAGTCCAAGGAGATCAGTGGGAGACGTTAGTAAAGCCTGCTAAAAAAGTGAAAAAAGGAACTGTTGTCACTTTTGGAGACGGACGTCTGAAAGGTATTTGTAAAGATGAACTCGATCATGGTGGCAGAATCATTGAATTTCAATATGATGGTATTTTTCATGAAATTCTAGACGCTCTTGGTGAAATGCCTTTACCGCCATACATAACGGAGCAGTTAGAAGATCAAGATCGCTATCAAACAGTTTTTGCGAAGCATCGCGGTTCAGCAGCAGCTCCGACGGCTGGTTTGCATTTTACAGAAGAGCTTTTAGAGGAGATTAAAGCTAAAGGCGTACAAATCGTCTACATTACACTTCATGTGGGATTAGGAACGTTTCGCCCTGTTAGCGTTGATTCGATAGAAGAACATGAAATGCATGCCGAGTTTTACCAGATGACTGCTGAAACGGCTAAGATTTTAAATGAAACAAGGCGCAATGGCCAAAAAATTATTACAGTAGGAACAACTTCAACGAGAACGTTAGAAACGATTGCTCAAGAAAATGACGGTGTGTTTCGGGAAAGTTCAGGTTGGACAAGTATTTTTATTTTTCCTGGGTATGAATATAGAGGAATAGATGGTTTAATTACTAATTTTCATCTACCGAAATCTACTCTTATCATGCTTGTCAGTGCGCTTGCGAGTAGAGAGCATACCTTAAATGCTTATAAAGAAGCTGTAAAAAATAAGTATCGCTTTTTTAGCTTCGGTGATGCGATGTTAATTATGGAAGGGAGCAATAAATAAATGGTAGCGATTCGCTATGAACATATAAAAACGTGTCGCCAATCAGGGGCTCGTTTAGGAAAAGTTCATACTCCACATGGAACGTTTGAAACGCCTATTTTTATGCCTGTTGGGACATTAGCAACAGTGAAAACGATGAGTCCTGAAGAATTGAAAGAAATAGGCTCACAAATTATTTTAAGTAATACGTACCACCTTTGGCTAAGACCTGGACATGACATTGTTAAAGAAGCAGGTGGTCTTCATAAATTTATGAATTGGGACCGTCCAATTTTAACGGATTCAGGTGGCTTTCAAGTGTTTAGTTTAAGTGCACTTCGAAAGATTGAGGAAGAAGGAGTCCATTTTAGAAACCACTTGAGTGGTGAAAAATTATTTTTAAGCCCTGAAGGGGCGATGGAAATTCAAAATGCCTTAGGTTCTGATATTATGATGGCTTTTGATGAATGTCCGCCGTACCCTGCCACATATGAATATATGTTAAAATCAGTAGAGCGAACGAGTCGTTGGGCTGAGCGTTGTCTAGAAGGGCACAAGCGTCCTGAGGACCAAGGTTTATTTGGAATTGTCCAAGGTGGAGAATATGAAGATTTACGCAAAAAGAGTGCGGAAGACTTAGTTTCATTAGACTTTCCAGGATATGCGGTAGGTGGCTTATCCGTAGGTGAACCTAAAGATGTGATGAACCGTGTCCTTGAATTTACGACTCCACATTTACCACACGATAAACCACGATATTTAATGGGCGTTGGCTCACCAGATGCCTTGATTGACGGGACGATTCGTGGTATAGATATGTTTGACTGTGTACTTCCAACAAGAATTGCGCGTAACGGAACGTGCATGACAAGTAGCGGAAGGCTCGTAGTTAGAAATGCTAAGTATGCAAAAGATTATCGTCCTTTAGATGAAAAATGCGATTGTCACGTATGTAAAAATTATACAAGGGCATACATTAGACATCTTGTTAAATGTGACGAAACATTCGGATTTCGCTTAACCTCTTATCATAATCTTTATTTCTTGTTAAAATTAATGGAGCAAGTTCGAGAAGCCATTCGCCAAGATCGCCTTCTAGACTTTAAAGAAGAGTTTTTTGAAATGTATGGATTAAATAAGCCAAATGCAAAAAACTTTTAATTTTGGAAAGAAAAGTGATAAGGTTAGGATAGGTTTTTATGCTATAATAAAATCTAGCATTGCTATGAGAGTATAGTTTTAGAAAGGGGTGAAATTCAAAGATGGAAATGTTTATGACGATTTTACCATTGTTATTTATGTTCGCTATTTTTTACTTTCTCTTAATTCGTCCACAGCAAAAGCGTCAAAAGAAAGTTCAAGAAATGCATGCTGCTCTTCGAAAAGGGGACAAAGTTATTACAATTGGTGGCTTACATGCTACGATTGATGCGATTGACGAAGATACAGTTATTTTGTTAGTAAACGACAATAAAAAACTGACGTATGATCGTAACGCTGTACGTGAAGTGGTTAATCCAGACTAATGTACATACACAAAAAAAAAATGAAAGGCCCTCATACGGAGCCTTTCATTTTTTTGTGTAATGTATAATCTAATTATTAAAGCTTCGAAGCTAAGTCACAGTAAGAAAATTATAAATTGTTAATTATACATCAATGAATTTCATAATTCATTATTCTGGCCACTAAGATCAATATATAGTTGCGTTAAAACCATTCGCAAACTATATATTCCGTGATGTGGCTCATTTTTGGTAATTATGAAATTCACTCATTAACTAAACCATACGACTATTTCTAACAATGTTAACTCCTAATATTCCTCCGATTAGAGCTGCAACAATAAATCCAGCATGGAATAAATATTGTTCTAATGTGAACGTAGTATTATATCCTAAAAACTGGACTAAAAATACGACTAAAGAATATAAAACTCCTGTTCCTGCTCCAACAAGCCAACCTTTCTGCTTTGATTTACCGCCTGAGACAAAGCCACCAATTAACAATGCTACAAACGTTAACCCCATAATAATCCAACTAAATGATGACTCAGTAAGAGAGGTAAAGCGTAGCAATAACGAGATAATGAAGCTTACCGAAAGAATGATCACCAGTATTGTGATTAGTCCAAAAATCATTGATAGAAACATACCACGGTTTTCCATATTATTTCCCCCTTTCAAAAGTCCTGTTTTTTCGCCTACTAAAGCTTATTCACACTTGTACAAAAATAGAATTAAATTTTGAATTGAGTTTTGAGTTTTGGGTGAATTTGTGAAGGTGTGAACTTATAGGGCATGAGTTTACTTTGACTTGAAGTTCTTCAATAAAATGAAAAGAAATTCTAATTGAGACAAACCTTTCATACAATGTACAAATGGACAAGATTTGAAAGGGGATTAAGATGGAGTTAACTTACGCCTTTATTATATTTATCATAAGTTATATCTTAATTATTTCTGAAAAGTTAAATCGAGCATTAGTCGCATGTTTAGGTGGCGTGTTAATGCTTTTTTTTGGCGTATTAGATTTAAATGCAGCGTTTGTCCATCATATTGATTGGCATACAATTACACTTCTGTTAGCGATGATGATTTTAGTGACAATTACAAGTAAAAGTGGATTTTTTGAATACATTGCGATTATTCTAGCCAAACAAGTAAAAGGCAAGCCGATACCGCTATTAATCGTTATTTCTCTATTAACTGGTGTTGGGTCAGCTTTTTTAAATAATGTTACAACGGTATTGCTAATCGTACCTATCGTACTTACGTTAACGAAGCTTTTGAATATATCGGCAATCCCCTATTTGTTAGTGACGATTTTAGCGTCTAATATTGGTGGTACAGCTACTTTAATTGGTGACCCGCCAAATTTGATGATCGGTCAAGCCGTTGAACATTTAAACTTTAATGCTTTTTTAGTTCATCTAGGGCCAGTAGTCATTATTATATTTGCAGTCGTTATTGCAGGAATGTCTCGTTATTATGGCCCTAAACTTCAAGTTACGAATGAAAACCGTAAGCAATTAATGAATGTTCGAGCAAGGCATTATTTGAAAAATAAGTCTTTATTATTTAAATCTGTGTTTGTTCTGTTCTTAACCACCCTTGGTTTTATTATTCAACCGCT
>SKOL01000074.1 GCA_007120055.1 Anaerobacillus sp. | reverse complement strand
TTTTTAAATAGACCTAAAAAGAGGCTGATCAAATCAGCCCCTCGGAACTCCTTTTAGTTATCCAATTGGATTACGAAAGTCCATGTCACCTACTGCTTCTTTGACAGGTTCCATCATATTATTCATATTCATATCACGGCCCCTCATCATTGTAACAGCAGCTGCTCCAAGACCTAAGCCAACGATGGATAACATTAAACTACGGTTATTGTTACGACGTTGTCTTAACCCGACCATGCCTAAAAGTTGTTGCATTCTTCGACCTGTACGGAATGAAGTAAATAACCAGTTCATAATGGAGCCCCCATTTTAATTTATTTGTAAATGGAAATTGCCTATCCACCTACAAACATTAGAGTTCTCAAAAATTTAATTTTCATGTCTGGTTATCAATGGTATGAGTCGCTACTCCTTTTAAATCAGTGTCTAACTTAACAATCAACGCTAATAATAACTATAATAACACTTGAATATATACAGCTACTTGAGTATCCGTTGTTGCTACATCTACATTTCTAGAGTTTTCGATGACTGTTTTTTGATAAGTGACTTGTTTTACTTTTGTTGTTTGTAATAAGTCTTGTGTGACTTTTTCCGCTCTTGTGCTGTCCGCAATCGATATTGAAATAATGATCGCAAGAATTGCTTATAGTGATGCTTGCAACGATAATGCGGTCTTCGTATCTGTTGTAGTTACTATGACATCACAAGAGTCTTTAACAAAAATATATTCTTCAGAAAGTTGCAACGTTTTATCTACTTGTTCTGCTCCTTGCGTATAATTATTTTTCGGCGGGCAGAAAGGATGTGGTCGACCATCTAGCGCTGACCAATTTGATTGATTATCACTTGAACGAAATACTTCTTGATTCATGATTTTTTCTCCTTTTTAGTTCAGTACACTTTTACTATCTGTCAGCCAATCTCCTTACGAATGGACATTACACATCCTTCATACGTACATTTTTAATTAATCTATCAGTGAAATCCTCATGAAGATAAACCAACTTCTTTTATGTGAAAATCGAGCCCTTTCCTAACCAACTAACCACCTAGCCAACAAACCAACTGCAACAAAAAAGCCCCATAAACAGAGGCTGGATTATTCACTTATTAAAAAAATTTTTTTACAGATTTAACGTCATTTTCACTTTTAAATATTGGGTTGCTTTTAATTACCTTTGCAGACTCCTCAACTACCTCAGAAGAATTTGTCTCCGTAAAATCTTGTTCTGTTTTAGAAACTTTACTATTTTCTAAAAAATTTTCAACATCGTTTTTTATGTGCTCGACAATATCAGCAATCTTTTCTCTTTCCTCGTCGGAGAGGTCCAGCTTATCCTCAAGCACCCCATGTTTTTTTAACACTTTATCTACTACTAGCTCCATTACCTTTTGTTGATTTTCTAATTCACTCACGTTAAAACTCCCCTTCATATAATATACGTACAAGGCAATATCATCTTATGAAAAAAGAAGGTAAGAGTGTAAAAATTGGGTGTCAGACACCATAAAAAGACATTTGCCCTAACTATCAGGAGTTCCTTTGACACTATTATTAATTAAAAATGTTGAGCGGCATCCTATCCAACTTTCCAACTAACCACTAACCAACTGGGCAACTCTTTTCCACACAAAAAGAGAGCCTACGAACGGCTCCCTCACATTACCTATTTTTTAACCAATTGACCTCTTGTGACACCTAATTGATTAGTCGATTTTAATGCTTTCCAAACGCTGGTACCACTTCTTTTACCTAGTAATGCTTCACGGTATAAACCCAACACTTCTTTCACTTTGCGCCCATCTTCCTCTAAAAACTCCACACGATAGTATGCGACGCCTAAGTCTTTAAAATCATTGATGTATTCAGCTCCAGATTGGTCAATCGCATTAAAAACTGTATTTCGGCAGCCAACATCTACACGAACAGGATGTGAAAATCCAACCCGGTCTTCTAGAGAGATACGGTGCTCTTCACAAGGACGACCACAGTTTGTATAGTCTGTTCCTTCACTTAAAAATGTACAATATACACAATGTTCGGTATGGTACATGGGTAAATGTTGATGAATAACGACTTCCATTTCATTAGTAGGAGCTACCTCTAATAGATCAACCATTTGCTCAATGTTTAAATCGTACGAAGGTGTTACACGAGCTAAGCCTCGATTTAAAAACATATTAACCGCTTTATGGTTGGTAACATTTAAAGAGAAGTCTCCAATTAGCGGTATAGCTACGTTTTTCTCTAAGAAATATTGAACCGCCCCTAAATTCCGAACTAAAATGGCATCAGGATTAGCTCTTAAAATCCCATTTAACACCCCTTGCTCACCGGGCATATGAATTCTCGGTGTTGCAAGTGCAATTAGTTTACCAAAACCGTGAGCAACCTCAACGGCTGCTGGATAATCTTTCGTAAATTCAAAGTCTGCGTAAATATAGTCTACGTCAGTTTGGCACGATGCTTCGATTTGTTCCATAGAGCGACAAAGTGAAATTAACTTTGCTGGCCCTTTATTCGACTCGCGCTTAACAACCGCTTTTTCTTTACTATTTTTTTCGTACACTTGACACTCTTGACGTTTACTAAGTAATTGTTCAACAGCTTCACGACGCATTTTGTTTAATTCTTTCACTGGGACGATGACATCACCACTCACATGAAGTTCAATCTCTGCAAGTTCAAAAATTGTTCCACCTAGACGCCCGAATTGTTCTCCTAAAAAGTCAACAGTTAATGGTCGCTTCAGCGCTTCTTCTAATAGTACACTCGATTCGACTGTCACATTAATTTCCGCTTCTTCGTCGATCCATTGCGTAACGAGTGGCTTACCCGCCTTTCCAGTCACTTTAACTTTTAAAGGAAAAGGACGATATGCTTGCTCTGTTTCAAACGTTTTTTGTAAGCGCCGTTCTAATTGTTGGTCACTCGTTTTCCAAAGTTTATCGCCCACATGAACCTTTGTTAAGTTAACATCATGGCGACCTGGAACAATTTCAATTAAACCGTCACGCGCTTCACCTTCGATTTTTTTCCCTTTTTTACGAATATCGTAAACACGGCCACCCTCTTCTTTTTGATCAGGGCGCCCTGCATCCACAACAATCCCGTCTCCCCTTTTTAATGGAGCTTCAATTTGGCATAAAACTGCATCTTTCAATACTTTTTTTACGGTTCCTAAATAGACACCACGACTTTTCGGAAACGTTCCATCCAAAAGTGTTTTATGATTCGTTCCTTTTAAAAACCCGTAAGTAAAGCCGCGACTAAAACTTTGCTCGAGCTCTCTCATCTCTTCCTCAGATGGTGAAAAATCTCGACCAGCTATATACTCATCAATCGCTTTACGGTATTTACTAACGACATTCGCTACGTATTCCGGTGATTTCATACGTCCCTCAATCTTCAACGATGAAACACCAGCTTCAATCAGTTCAGGAACGAGTTCAATTGCTGCTAGATCTTTCGGAGAAAGTACATAAGCGATATTTCCCATTTCTTTTCGCTCACCATCAACGATTATGTCGTACGGCAACCTACATGCTTGCGCACATTCCCCGCGATTGGCTGAACGTCCGCCCCACATCTCAGATGTTAAACATTGTCCTGAATAAGACACACAAAGTGCGCCGTGAACAAACACTTCAATCGGAAGCTGTGATTTATCTGAAATTGTTTTAATTTGTTTTAAGTTATTTTCTCTGCCTAATACAACTACTTCAATATTATACGGCTTTAAAAAATCTACCGCTTCTGCTGAAGTCACTGTCATTTGTGTTGACCCGTGAATCGGAAAGTCCGGTGAAATCTCGCGGATCAACTCAACTAAACCGAGGTCTTGAACAATTAACGCATCAACTCCTGAATCAATACACGCATTTACTAGTTGACGCGCTTCCTCTAGTTCCTGTTCAAAAATTAAAATATTAAACGTCACATAACCTCTGACGTTGTACTTGTGTAAATAAGCCATAACTTCTGGCAATTCGTCCATTTGAAAATTTTTCGCACGAACACGTGCATTATATTTATCAACCCCGAAATAAATAGCATCTGCTCCGTTGGCAACGGCTGCACGAAGACAATCCCAATTTCCAACTGGTGCTAATAATTCGATCGTATCTTTCGTAATTCGTTTCAATCTCCTCTACACCTCCGTAATCTCTATCAATCAACCTTACCTATTGTAATCTATTTATACTTTTTTTGCATTGGAA
>SKOL01000035.1 GCA_007120055.1 Anaerobacillus sp. | reverse complement strand
GGTTTTTAGTACGGACTCTTTAATGGTCCCAGAGGCTGGTCGGCCTGACTTCACTTCTACTATAAAAAAATAGTAGCACAAACCCTGGCCGGGGTCTGTACTACTAATGTTAGTATGTTTTAGGTAGGTTCTGATAAAGCTTTGAAAAGCACCTTCTATCCTAAACCTTACCTTGAGTAGTTTCTATAAAGCTGTAGCATTCGCTTGGCAGAATGTTCCCAAGTAAATACATCGTGAACCTTTGAAATTGCATTTTTACCTAAAGATCTTGTATAGCTTAGGTCTTTAAGTAGGTTGATTAACGCTGTGCAGAGATCCTTTTCTAGTTGGTTCGGATTTATTAAAATCCCTGTTTTCTCGTGGTCAATAATTTCAGGTATTCCTCCAGCATTTGTTCCAATTACTGTTGCACCAGTAGCCATCGCTTCAATATTTACTAAACCAAATGGCTCTGCCACAGATGGTACGACGATGATATCGGCGATTTGAAACCATTGGTGTATCTTATCATGGGGTATATAAGGGATATACTGAATCGCATCTGCTGCACTCTCACTTAAGGAGTGTAACTTTTTTACATATTCGGTCTCTTTATTTATTCCATAAAAGGCACTTCCTACAATGAAAAGAACCGTATTAGGCTCTGCCCGGAGCACGTCAGGAAATACACGAAGGAGATGATCGACACCTTTAGATGGAGTTAATCTCCCTACGTAGAGGACAATCTTTTTATTTTCGATTTTCAAATCCCTCTTAAATTGTTTAATCTCTTCACATTTCCCCTTTGCATATCTTGATTGAAATTGATTTGTATCAATCCCCAAATGATTAACATACACCTTTTCTTCAGTAAAATTTGTATTCCTTACAACATAGTCTTTGATATAGTGGCTGTTGACAATGATGCGATCAGTACAATTAATACACTCCAACAATTCTTTTTTAGAAATTCTACCGCGGTTTAGAAAAACTGTCGAATGGACAAACAACCAAATTTCTTTGCTAGGGAAGGCTTCACGTAATATTTTTATATATTTCGGCCGGTTTTCTACTTGGATGATATCTGGATTGATTTTCTCTAACTTAGGCAGGCAATTTCGAATATAGTTATCTCCGTTTCGAAAAGGAAAACGACAATATGTGATTTCATCTACGGTTTCATTTTCGGGGTGTTCCTTCGTTTTACTACCAAAAACAAAGCATTCAATATGATTTTGAAGCTGTGTCGTTAATTTATGAACCACCGTTTCAACAGCCGTGGATTCCGGGTCAGGAATAGGATAAGTTCCAGGAGTAATGATTGCTACACGAGGTTGCTGTTTCACTCCAACACATCTCTCCTTTCATCAAGTTATATCATTAGTATATTCATCTGCATTCAAGTCGTAACTACATTAGCTCAATGCATGTGCCAACGATAACCCTTTTGAAATTAGGGGTATGCCAGTTGCGCTTCTCATTCTTTTACATATAGTAATTATAAATGCAGTGAAGCAATTAGAAATACAAAAGAAAAAGGTGATTGTTATGTCAACTTTTCAAGACATTGTTGTGAAAAGGGGAAGGTCAGGGGTAAGAGTTGAAAAAAATCCAACCCCGTATCCTTTAATTGGTAAAGGGATTCAAGGTGCGGTATTTAAACTTTCTGAAAACCGTTGTGTCAAAATTTACCCTCTAGCAGAACACGCAGCTAGTGAACAGGAAGTATTAAGGGCAGCAAAGACTTCAAAGTTTTTCCCTAAGTTATATGAAAGTGGAAAGCATTATACTGTGATGGAATATATTGAAGGTGTTAGTCTGGATGAGTATTTCCGAAATAATGGACAATGGACGACATCGTTAACAAAACAATTATTAACGATGTTAAAAGAAAGAAAACAATTAGGCTTCCCACGATGTGATACGAATTTAAGACATATTCTTATCAATAATGCTGGGGAGATAAAGGTAATAGATCATGTTAATACGAATAAAAAGAGAAGACCAGTGCCTAGCTCGATGATTATTGGTTTAGAAGAGTTAGGTGTATTGAAAAGATTTTTAGAAGACGTGAAGGAATTGGATGAAGAATTATATCTTAAATGGAAAAAGTCAAAAGTCATCGGAAGGTATGTCTTGAAGCATAGTGAACAAAATGAATGAAACTATAGGAAGATATGAGATTCATGAAGAAATCGGTAAAGGGTATCAAAGCACTGTATATAAAGGCTATGATCGTATTGCTGAGAGGCAAGTAGCGATAAAAAAAAGAAATTATTTAAAAGGTGCCCAAAAAGAAGTGCTGGTCATGAAAAAATATGGTAACCATCCTTATTTGCCGGTGCTATATGATAATTTTACTCATAAAAATCGTTCTTATATCGTTATGGAGTTTATCAGTGGCAAAGTCCTAGGGTCTGGTGGAAAAGTAGATAAACGCACTGAAAGAGAAGCCATTCAGATTACGATGAATGTGCTTAAGGGCCTAGAACACTTGCATGAGCGAGGTATACTTCATTGCGACATCTTGCCAAAAAATATCATAGTAAACGAAAATAACTTAGATGATATTAAGATTATTGACTATGGCTTTTCTTTTGAAAAGGATGAGAATGGTAGGTTTCAAGGTGAGAAAAAGCATCGAAGAGTCGGAGGGAAGCCGCCAGAGTTGCGAGTTCCCATTCTTACATTAGATGATACGACAGATGTGTATGAAGCGGCTCATTTTTGTACTTCACTAATAAAGGGAAGACTACCTTACTGGAATGAGCAAAAGAAAACCCATATTGTTAATCTTAAAAATAAATCTTTACAAGAGGTCCTAGAGAAGGCGATGAGCTTTGATAAACATAAAAGGTTCTCGAGCGCTAAAGAGTTTCAAGAAGCTTTAAAACCACTATTGAAGAAATCAATGCCTTAAAAGGAACGCCTGCTTTAAATAGCAGGTTTATTTTTTGTATGCTTTACATTAACCACATCCGACGAATCAATCATAATCATCAAAGCCCCACCATAAACTTTTGCCCTTATTAAAATAGGTTGGTTATAATCATTTTTAAATGTGAAATCTGATCCATACCAGCTTACTTGCGCATCACGTCCAGGCGGTACATAGCCAACACGTCTACTATGGGAATGACGCTCTAAAATTTCAAGGCCGGCTTTATCGGCAGCGTTAAATAAAGTCGAAGAAACTTGGCAAATTCCACCACCGAAGTCTCGGTATACTTTTCCTTTAATAAAAATAGGCGCAGGCAAATAACCTTTCTCTAACGTACGTTTCCCGACGACTTCATTGAATGAAAACACCTCCCCAGGGAAAACGACGTGATTATTGATCGCTTCAACAGCTAGTGAAATGTTTTGAACACGAGCTTTTTTTCGGCGGTTAAAATAGGTCGTAAATTGTCCGAGTCGTTTTACGCGTATAGTCGCTAATAATTCACTGTCTACTTTAGCATATAGTGGTAATATAGGGACATTAATCCTAGTCGAACCTTTATCAAAAAATGATTTATATAAGTCCATCGTAAACTTTTCTTTGTTTAATTTATAACCAACTTCTTCTGGAACAATTCCACCATAATCGTCAAGCTCTGCATTTTTCGGTGCTTTATAAACAGTCATATTAATTTCTTCGACGAACTTGCGAACTTTTTCAGCATCGATTTTTTCATCACCGACGACTGAAGTTAATTCGGAACGGTCCAATTCAGCAATCGTTTCATCCTCAAAAACGATCGAAATTTGGTTGGAGTTTGAAAAAATTTGAATGAAAAGTAAAAAAATAAATGCAAATTTCATCTGTCAATAATCCTCCTCATAGGGTTTAGTATGAGTAGGGATTAGTGATTTCATGTGATAAAAGTTGTTCGTTTGTTGGTTTGTTGGATTGTTGGTTTGTTGGTTAGGCTGTACTCCGCCTGTCTCTTTAGGGTTAGATGGTGACGGAATTCTGTCATGGACGTTTTGTATGAAATTTGACCGCTTTTCAAAATTAACTGAAAAAAAGTAATTGAAAAAAATTCTCGGTTATGGTAAAAATATAACTGTAGTAGTTTCTATTACCAAAAATCAATAACAGATAATCACTGCTAGGGGTGCTTGAAAAGCTGAGAGAGACATTGGTCTTAACCCTTATAACCTGATCTAGATCATACTAGCGTAGGGAAGAAGTGTAAAATTATAGCTTGATAGGGGAATCTTTATATCCACCTATATCTATATTTTGCTTATTAAACCACTTCTACCTATTTGGAAGTGGTTTT
>SKOL01000257.1 GCA_007120055.1 Anaerobacillus sp. | reverse complement strand
CATCGCAGGGATCATAACTGCACCAATACTCGCAGTATCAGCTAAAGCAGTACCAGAAATGCCAGCAAACCCCATTGAAGATCCAACATTAGCAAGTCCCAAACCACCACGAATATGTCCCACTAAATCATTTGTAAAACGAATAATTCTCTCAGTAATTCCACCAGCATTCATTAAGTTACCAGCAAGGATAAAACCTGGAATACATAATAGAACAAATGAATTAATTCCTGAAAACATCCGTTGAGGAATGATCGATAGTGGTACATCAACAATCACTAAATAAATTAATGATGCAATCCCTAAACTAAACGCAATCGGAATTCCTAAAAACATTAATGCCAGGAAGGATAAAAATAGAATAGAAGCCATCATTTAGTTTTCGCCTTCCTTTCTTGTTGAAGTAAATAATTCAATAATATTTAAAATTGCATACACACCAATAAATAAAACAGAAACACCAATACTAGCATGTATCCAAGACATTTCAATAGCCATAGTTGCAGAAGTTTGCCCTTTACCAATTAACATAAATTTGTACCCTTGGTAAGCAATAGAAAAGCAAGTAATAATTACAATTACATATAATAATGCCTGATAATAAGGGAGAATCTTATTTGGTATAATTTTATAAATAAAGTCAATATTGATAAATTCTTTTCGTTTCATGGCAAGTGGCGCCCCGAACGCAACTGCATATAAAAATAAAAATCTTGTTAACTCTTCTGTCCAAACTGCTGAAAAAGGAATAAATCTCGTCAATATTTGTAAGCTAACGATTAAAATAATTCCAACAAAACATAAAACAGTTAATATTTCAAATGTTTTATCCATTAGTTTTAATGGTCGCATGTCATCCACGCCTTTCTTTAAATAGCAGGCTGTGCTTAATTTGAGGGTGTTACAAAACAAGTGTCAGACACTTCTTAAACACCCTCACTTTTTTAAGGACAGCCGCTTATCCTATAATTTACTCAACAGCTAAAATTCTTTCATAAAGTTCAAATTGTTCTTCAGTTAAAGTGTTTTCAATTGCCGGTTGCATTGCTTCACGGAATGCGTCTTGGTCAACATCATTGTTAAACGTCATGCCTAGTTCTTCAAGTAAGTCGTGATAGTTTTGAATTTCTTGTTCGAATAATTGCTCACCATATACTTGTGCTTCTTCTGCTGCTTCAAGCACTTTTTGTTGTAACTCTTCAGATAAGTCTGCGAACTGATCATTTCCAATAACTACATAAATCCAAGAATAAACATGTTCAGTTAAGTTTACATAATCTTGTACTTCATATAATCCACCACTGTGAATTAAGTCAACAGGATTTTCTTGCCCATGAATAACACCTTGCTGTAACCCTGTAAACACTTCGTTAAAGTCCATAACTTGTGGTCTAGCACCTGCAGTATCCCAAGCATCCATAAATAATGGAACGTTAGGAACACGCATTCTGAAGCCACTTAAGTCTTCTGGAGTAGAAATTGGTTCATTTGATGTTAAGTTACGTGGTGCTCTCTCCATATAGAAAAGTGGAGTTACGCCTACTTTTTCAACTATTTCCTCTTCTATTTCACGGCCAATTTCACCTGAAACAACATTACTTAAATGCTCTGCATCACGGAATGCATAAGGAACAGCTAAAAGTGCAGCTTTTGGTGCCCAGTTTTGCATTGTTTCACCTGAAATCATTAAATCAACTGTGCCTGCCTTTATACTATTTAAAGTATCTGTTTCTCCACCTAGTTGGTTATTAGGAAAGATTGAAATTTCAATTTGACCATCAGTTTTTTCATTTAATAGTTCAGCAAACTTCTCTGATGTTTGATGCCAGATGTGATCCTCATTAGCTAAGTGACCCATTCTCCATTGAATAGATTCTCTTTGTTCACCTGTATCAGGTGAAGTAGTCTCTTCATTTCCATTACCACATGCTCCTAAAAATAACATTGCTGCAGCGACTACTGAAATTAATTTAAATTTCTTCATGATGTTACCCCCAAGTAATTTTTTAAATTTATATCAAGTTTTATTGATATCGGTTTCAAATTATTGCTTAAGATTGTAAATAATCTAAAACAGTTTTTGTGACTGGTACCCCATCTTTTAAAGCGTGTTCCTCTTTCAATTGCTCTGGTTCGCCAGGTACGAGTACTTTTTCAAACCCATCTGCTGGACGAACTTCATGAATTTCATCGATCATTTGATCAACTCCATCTAAAAAGTCATCTAGATTTGTGAACATAGCTGGATTAATCGCGCAAATAAAATGTCCTAGTTTACGTTTTTTATCATAATCACCATACATTTTAGTAATGTGAGGGCCAAAGGCAGATCCAGTTAAAATTCCCGACATAATATCAACTACCATTCCTAACCCGTAGCCTTTCGGACCAGCGAACGGAAGAAGGTATTTTACGTCATTAGGATTTGTTGTTGGATTTCCTTTTTCATCTACGCCCCAATCGCTCGGAATAGACTTACCAGCTTCGCGAGCGTGAAGAATTTTCCCTAAAGCTACATTACTTGTTGCCATATCTAAAATAACTGGTTTATTTTTCTTTGCCGGAAACCCATAAGCAATCGGATTTGTTCCAAAATAAGGATCAGCACCACCAAATGGAACGACAATATTATCAGTATGAGTTTTAGCAATTCCAAGCATATTTTTCTCAGCTGCTTGCTGTACGAAATAAGATAAAGCACCGCAATGGCTACTATTGATGACTGAGATCATTCCAATTCCGTTTTTCTCTGCCATTTTAATTGCATAATCCATCGCTTCTTTTGCTACTACATGGCCCATGCCATCGTCACCATCAAAAATAGCTGTACAAGGGCCTGTCTCTTTCACTTCAAACTTAGGATTGGGGTTCATTCCACCTTCATTTAAGCGCTTTACATAATGTTCCGTTCGTAATGCTCCGTGAGAGCTCACTCCACGTAAATCAGCATGAACTAAAACATCAGCTACTACTTCCGCGTGATCTTTAACTAAAGTTGCTTCTGTTAGTTTTTTAACTACTAAATCCTTTAATTGTTCTGGTGTTAGTTTCACATCGGTCATCTTTAATTAACTCCTTTTTTATTCTAAATTGTTATGTCTTTGTTTCATTTCTTCAAACATATCTTTTTTTGCATTATTTTTTAAAGTGAAAATAATTATGGCATCAAGTAATAAATGTAAACTTTGGTCAAATTGATTTCCAAGTGGCTGTATCGTCTTAGGTTCTTTTGCTCTTCGGTATTTTGTTGCAGCAGGTATAGTGAGTACGCTTTCAGTTATTTGCGCAAGTGGTGAATTCTCATCGGTTGTGATTGCAACTACTTCTGCACTAAGATTTTTTGCTTTTTCGGTAAATTGTACAATTGAACTAGTTGCCCCTGAACCGGAAATAGCGATAAGTAAATCTCCTGCTTGTATACTCGGTGTTATTGTTTCACCAACTACATACACTTGAAACCCACCATGCATAAGTCGCATTGCAAAAGCTTTACCCATTAAACCTGAGCGTCCCTCTCCTAAAACAAAAATTCTTTTTGCTTGTTGTAAAGCACTACTGACCTGAAGCGCTTCGTTTTTATTAACATTTTTTAAAACAGTTGAAACCTCTTCTGCTACGGTAAGTATAGTTTCTTTCATGCTTTCATCATTCCTTTTAAACAGAGTGCCACCCCTGTTGGATCTTCCGCTTTAGTAATTGCGCTTCCAACAATAACGACACTAGGATTATATTGAAGAAAGTCATTGATAGTCTTTTCATTGATACCACCAGCAACAGTAACTTCAACGTCAGTTCTACCTCTTATAAGATCAAATAAATGTTGTGTTGCTACTTTTCCTTCTTTTTGCATATCTTTTCCGATATGAAGGCTGAGTAAATCAGCACCTAATCCTATGATTTCATTGATCCTTTTCGGATCGTCAATCCCTAGCAAATCAACCATTACTCGTTTATTATTTTCTCGTGCAACTTCAAGCATATCTTTAATCGTCCCATTATGTGCAAAACCCATGACTGTTGTAATATCTGCACCAGCCATAAAAACTTGTTTCGCCTCGTGTTTACCTGCATCACATGTTTTCATGTCGGCAACAATTACTTTATCAGGAAAGTCTTTCTTCATATCCCTAACAATGTCCATTCCATATTCTTTAATTACTCCAGTTCCAATTTCAATCCAATCTATTGCATCTGAAGTCTGCTTTAAAATTGTATAGCATTCCTTTTTCGTTAACCGATCTAAGGCAAGTTGTAATTTCAT
>SKOL01000598.1 GCA_007120055.1 Anaerobacillus sp. | reverse complement strand
TGGCTCGCTTTGCTGACTTTAACAACGAAAAAGCGAAACCCGGAAAGCTATTTCACTTTTTCCCACGAATTTGGAAGTCAATTGGTGATTTAGCATCTGGTGCTGCGACTTATGAAGAATATAAAAATAAGTTAGAAGAACAAGAGCTAAACTCTCCGATATCGATTAGACATTTGACGGACCTTAAGAAATTAGATAAAGGCTTGAAACCTGAAGATGTTGATGCAAGTGTAGGGAAGCATAGCCTTCCATTTATGATTAGTTCGATGTCATTCGGTTCACAAAACGAAATTGCCTTTCGTGCCTATGCAGAAGCGGCTGATCGTTTAAATATGATCTCGTTTAACGGTGAAGGTGGAGAAATTAAAGATATGCTCGGTAAGTACCCAAATACGAGAGGACAGCAAATTGCCTCTGGACGTTTCGGGGTTAACGTAGAGCTTTTAAACTCAACGAATTTAATCGAAATTAAAATTGGTCAAGGGGCTAAGCCCGGTGAAGGTGGTCATCTCCCAGGATCGAAAGTAACTGATAAAGTGGCAGCCGCTCGTAATGCGACGACAGGCTCAGATTTAATTTCACCTTCCAACAACCATGACATTTATTCGATTGAAGATTTAGCACAGATTGTTACGGAAATCAAAACAGCAAATGACCAAGCAAAAGTGTGTGTCAAAGTACCTATCGTTCCTAACATCGGTACGATCGCTGTCGGTGTTGCCAAAGCTGGCGCTGATTACATCACCTTAAGTGGCTTTGACGGTGGCACGGGAGCTGCTCGAGTTCATGCACTACAACATGTCGGGCTACCAATTGAAATTGGAGTAAAAGCAGCACATAATGCGCTCATTGAAGCAGGTCTTAGAAATTCTGTAGAGCTTTGGGCTGACGGAGGTTTACGTAGCTCACTTGATGTTATGAAAGTGATCCTTTTAGGTGCTAACAGGGTTGGCTTTGGAACACTAGCGATGATTGCTGTCGGCTGTACAACGTGTCGTGGTTGTCACCTTGATACGTGTCATGTCGGTATTGCTACGCAAATTGAAAGTGAAGCACAAGCAAAAGAGCATGGTTTACGTCGTTTCGTTCCGAGACAATTTGATCACGCAGTTAGTGGCTTAACAAACCTTTTCACTGCTTTTGGAAAAGAGTTACAATCTCTTACTGCTGCACTTGGTGCTAAACGGACTCAAGATCTTGTCGGTCGCTCAGACTTACTTGAACAAGTACGTGGTAAAGAGTTAATGGATTTATCTAGTATGCTTGAGACGATTTCGATTACGGAAATTTCAAGCTTTGATACTCCAGTTTTAGCCGATGAGAAAAAATTAGCGATTGCCGTTGGAGCAGAGTATTTAGATGGGAATGTTCAAGAACTGTCACAATCCCGTGTTTTTACAGGGGTAACTGCCGAACAACGTGTATTAGGAAGCCGTGTTTCTTGTCATCGTGTTCGCGGTAAGCTAGATGGTTCCTATCGAAAACTTCCAGAAGTATCTTTACACTTTAAAGACGGCTCTATCCCTGGTAACGGTCTAGGAGCTTATAATAGTAGTGGTGTTGCGATTAACGTTGAAGGTGGAGCGCAAGACGGCGTTGGTAAAACCGCCTTCGGTGGATCTTTTGCGATTTTAAAAGCTGAAGGACGTAACGGCAGATATTATAACGGATCTGTTGGTAAAGGAGCTGGCTATGGAGCCCAAAGCGGCCTTTTCATCATCCAAGGAAACGCCGATGCTCGAGCTGGAATTCGTCTTTCAGGTGCTGACATGATCATCGGTGGCCGTGTCACTAAACCACTGCGTACAGATAGTTACGCTAACATCGGTACACATGCCAATATTAAAGGTTTTGCCTTTGAATATATGACAAATGGTCGTGGTCTCGTATTAGGTGACCCAGGGCCTTGGATTTGTGCAGGGATGACAGGTGGAGTTGTTTACCTTCGTCACCAGCCTGAAGTAGGCTTAACGAAAGAAGCATTACAAAAGCGTATTGCAAAAGGAGCTAATGTATCGATCGAACCTTTAACAAATAAAGGCATCGACGACTTAAACGAATTATTAGCAAAATATAAAGAAGTGCTGAGAACGCATGGACAATTACAAGAAGCTGAAGTAATTGACATGCTACTTGCAGAACCAGAAGAACACTTTCTACAAGTGATTCCTACGAAACAACAAGCAGATCCATCAGTTTCAACGGAATAATATTAATTTAGGCAAGAGTGAGCAACTTTGGATTTCATTTCCAAAGTTGTTTTTTTATTAGGCACATAGCGCCCCTACTGCGTGTCCACTTTCTACATCATATACAAAACTCTCATGCCGCCACCATCTAATATAGAAAAGGTGGATGATTTCCTTCTCTTCACTGTGAAGATACTGACCTCAATCACATCATGGCACGCTTCTTAGCAAAGGCTCCGTGCTGCTTTGCGACGAGTAACCGCAGGAGCACCTTCTTTCGAATCTCAGAGGCTCGTTCACGAAATCATCCCCCTTTTTCCATAAAAAACTCTCATGGCGGATATTCCACCACCAACTAATATGAAAACTTGGGCGAGGGCCCTAACCAACTGCCCAACTATTGCCGATGTAAGCGAATTCATTTAAATTACGTGATTTTTCCATCTTGATTGTTTTATGAAATACGTGTATATTACGTTTCAATGGATTAAATTTTGTTCATTTAATGAATGTAGATATTTATTTTTTCATAATATTGTTGTTTGTTGTACAGTTTTTTCAAAATAAATACTAATATAATGATCAAAGACTTAAACTATTTAATATTACTTTAGAATTTCATCACGAAAGGAATTAATGAAGCTATGAAGCTCGGAGCCCGGATTTTTAAAACCGGCTTAGCCATTACACTCTCTCTTTACGTTGCTATGTTACTTAATTTGTATCCACCTATGTTTGCAGCACTAGCCGCAACTTTTGCGATACAACCGTCGATCCATAAAAGCGTACAAACGATTTTTGAACAAATTCAAGCGAATGTCATTAGTGCCATTTTAGCAGTAATATTTGTACTTTCATTTGGACACCATCCTTTTGTCGTTGGGGTAGTAGTTATACTCGTTATCGCGATTAATCTTCAGCTAAAAATGGAATCGATCATACCGCTTGCAGTCGTTACCGTCATTATCATTATGGAAAGCCCGACAGATGATTTTATTACGTTTGCTACGACTCGCTTTATACTAATTATGATCGGTGTTTTCTCTGCATTTGTCGTCAATTTATTGTTTATTCCACCAAAGCACGAAACACAGCTTTATCATAAAATTTCTGATAGCACCGAAAACATTATTAAATGGATTAGACTTTTAACGAGACATGATGCACAGCAGAAAATGTTAAAAAAAGATTTATCAAGACTTAAGGACGCGATGGTGAAAATAAATAGCCTATTCCTTCTCTACAAAGAAGAACGAAATTATTTTAAAAAGCGCCAATATGCAAAAGCGAGGAAAGTGGTTTTGTTCCGGCAAATGCTCAACACGTCAAACAAAGCGTTAGTTATTTTAAAGGCATTAAATAGACGTGAAAATGAGCTTCACCATATGCCAGAAGAACTGCAAACGTTAATTAGAGATCGGCTTGATTGTTTAACTAATTACCATGAACGGATTTTACTGAAGTATGCGGGAAAAGTGAAAACGGAAGCTACTGAGGAAAACATGCAGGAAGTTTGTGTTGGCAAACAAGAATTAACCGATTTATTTATGGAGTTTTATAAAAAGAAAGATATCGATTCCGAAGAATGGCTTCACCTCTTTCCAGTCATTGCGCAAATTGTTGAGTACGGTGACCAACTCGAGTATTTAGATAAATTATTAAACGGCTTCTTTACGTATCATAAAAAAGAAAATGCTGTTGATATAAAGGAACGAGAAGATTAAAGTTGTAAGGGGCTATCCATAAGTGTCTGACACCATGTAGAGTTGGCTAAATATTGGCGTATATATTTATTATCCGTCTATATTTGATGCCTAACGGTGTCTGACACTTTCTTTTAGTCTCTCTATACTTCTTTTCCAAACAATATATTGGTGATATAATATTATCTTACATATAAATAAGAAAGAGTGGATGGAATGACTTTCTCAAATAAAACGTATATTATGTTTGGTAGCTTAGCAATATTCATCGTAATCTCTGTTTTATCGTTACAGAATAGGCTGACTACTATAGATCAAGCAATTATTTCTTCACTAACTGGTGATGTATCACCTTTTGTAGCTAGCTTAATGGAGGC
>SKOL01000676.1 GCA_007120055.1 Anaerobacillus sp. | reverse complement strand
TCGCAAGTTGATACAACGGAGTATCCGTGATCTAGTAATTGCTTTATTTGTGGCCAAACATTTTCTAGGTTTGACCCTGTAGCGTGGATGGCTACTTTCGCTACATCATCAGGTAACGAAGGTAATTGATCTAAACGATCGATAACTTTCACACCTTTTTGCTCAGTCCCAATTAATTCACCTATATCTTTACCAACTTTGTTTGGATCAATATCAACAGCAGCAATGATATTTAAACGGTGCACTTCACTCGTTTCTTTTAAAATTTCTAAACCAATTGGTCCTAACCCAAAATGTAATAGACTCACGTTTGCTTGACTTAATTGTTTCACTCTCTCCAACTCCTTGGTCATTTCTTTTATTTGATAATCAAATCTTAACACTTAATAAAAAAGGAGAGAAATATGGATTCATTATAGATTAATAACTGTAGATTATAAAAAGAAAGAAGGTTGCTCTTAAGATGAATTTGTTAGCATTACGTTACTTTCTCGAAGTAGCTCAATGTTTAAATTTTAGTCATGCTGCTCAAAACTTACATATATCTCAACCAGGCTTAAGCCAACAAATAACCTTACTAGAGCAAAATTTAGGATTTAAACTATTTAAAAGAACGACTCGACTTGTCACTCTTACTGAAGAAGGAGAGTACTTATTTAAAAATATCGTTCATTCCTTTGAAAATATCGAACATATTCTTAATGAATTACAACAGTCAAAAATGGTACCGAAAAAAACAATTAAAATAGCAGCTGTACCATCTGCTGCTAGCAATCTACTACCAGAATTATTAAGCCGTATGAAAGAAAAATTCCCTGGTATTGATTTTTATATTAAAGAAACTAGCTCAGAGCAAGCAACCGAAATGGTACGAAAAAAAGAATGCGACATTGCACTTATTCGTACACCACATGCTACGAGAAAATTGATGGAAGAACAACTTAATATTGTTGAATATACGAGGTACCCACTGCAATTAGTCGTGTCAACAATGCATCCTCTCGCAAGCGAGAAAAAAGTAGATTTATATGACCTGAAAGATGAGAGTTTCCTCCATTTCGATGATAAGCAATCTCCTTCACTTTACTTTTTATTAGAACAAGTTTGTCAATCCGCGGGCTTCATACCAAAAGTGTTAACAGTCGGTGCAGAGCTGCTAACGATGGCAAACCTTATTGCAAAAGGGATTGGCGTCACGATCATGCCTAGCGATATGGTCGACCTATTACCATCTCACCAAATTAAAGCGATAGATTTACAAAAGGATCATTTTTATAGTTCAATTTCAGCCGTTTGGGATTGTAGTAACAATGTTCCAGTAATTACGCAATATGCGTTAGAGCAACTTGGAGAGATGGAGAGTGAAGGGTAGGTTGCGAGGGGGTAGTTTTTATTAAAATTAGGGTGTTATCCATAACATAGTTATTGATAACACCCTAATTTTATATTCTATTCCATTTTTATTGTGAAAGTAAATTATCACTCGAAAGTGGTATTTGTAGTTTTACTTAAACAAATTCTATTGACCTATGAACCTTACTAACTTCTTGTGCGATATAGCGCCCAATTTCTATACTAGCTGTAGCTGCTGGTGAAGGTGCATTTAAGACGTGCACCATTCTTTTATGATGAATCATGTGGAAATCATCGATCAATTTACCATCACGTGTAAGTGCTTGGGCACGTACACCGGCTTTTGCTGGTAATAAATCCGTTTCCTTAACTTCAGGTATAAAGCGTTGCAATTCTTTAACTAGCACTTTCTTACTCATTGAGCGGATAATTTCTTTTACTCCTTCTTTTAGATTTTTCCCTGCAACTCGCCAAAATCCAGGATACATTAAGGTTTCTGTAAGATCACCTAAGTGAATATCTGTTTTCTTATAGCCTTCTCTTTTTAAACCAAGGACGGCATTCGGTCCAATCATTACACGTCCATCCATCATTCTAGAGAAGTGTACTCCTAAAAATGGAAAGTCTGGATTAGGTACAGGGTAAATTAAATTTTTACATAAATATTTCTTCTCATCTACTAGCTTAAAATATTCTCCTCTAAATGGAACAATTTTCATACCAGTAACTAAATTTGTCTTACGAGCAATACGATCACAAAGAAGACCACCACAATTAATTACAAACTTTGCTTTTATCTTATCTTTCGTTGTAGTAATTTCAGTCCACTCTGGCTTTTCACAAATATCAACTACTTCTGCATCTAACAATATGTCGCCATTACGCTTTTTTATAAGTCTGGCAAAAGTTTTTGCCACTAGTTTAAAGTTGACAATGCCAGTGCTTGGTACATGTATAGCATCTAAGCACACTGCATGCGGTTCAATTTCTTTTAATTCAGAAATCGTTAAGCGGCGTAATTCCAATCCATTTTCAATTCCACGATCATATAGTGCTTGTAATCGTGACAATTCATTTTCTTCTGTAGCAATAATTACTTTACCACAGCGATCATATGGAATATCATATTGGACACAAAAATCGACAATTTCTTCATTCCCTTTCTTTGCAAGTCGTGCTTTTAAACTTCCTGGCTTATAATATATACCAGAATGTATAACTCCGCTATTGTGACCCGTTTGATGCATTGCTACTTCCTTTTCTTTATCTATTACTATAATCTTGTAATCTGGAAACATCTCTTGTAGAGCCATTCCTGTTGAAAGTCCAACAATTCCCGCACCAACAATTGCAATATCGTACACGTTAACTCCTCCTTGTAATTACAAAAAATAAAATTAATCAATAGCTATATCACAAGCTTCTGTTAATAATTCAACAAGATGAACAACCTCGATTTCATTTGAACGATTAATTCTTTCTACTCCAACCTTCATTTGTAAATGACAACCAGGGTTTGTAGTAACGATTGTTTGAGCACTAGTTCTTTCTACGTTTTTCATCTTATCATCTAATATATCCATTGATTCATCATAATGAACAAGGCTATACGTACCTGCTGAACCACAACAACTATTTACATTTTTTTGAATGACGTAAGTAATCCCAGGAATGCTGTTTAGCAATTTAAGTGGCGGGTCTATATTTTTTTGTACATTGCTCATGTGGCAAGACGGTTGATACGTAACGATTTTTTGTAATTCTTTTTTAAATGGTATCTCACATTTACTAAGTACGTAACTAATATCTTTATTTTTTCGGGCAAAATTTTTAGCCTTTTCTTTCCAGTCTGCTTCATGTTCTAGTAGTTTATCATATTCAACAAGCATTGCCCCACAGCCACCAATACTATTTACAATAAAATCATATGTGCCCTTTTCAAAGGCTTCGATATTTTGTTTGGCTAATTCTTTAGCTTTTTCGATCTCACCAGAGTGACTGTGAATAGCGCCACAGCATGTTTGTTCGTCAATGATCGTAACCTCACACCCTGATGCAGCGAGAAGTTTGATACTTAATTGGTTGATTTTTTTAAAAACTGTATCCATGATACAACCTTTAAAAAAGGCTACTCTAAAGCGTGTATCTTTTTGAGGATAATAAATTGCTTGTTTATCGTTATTTTCTGGCAAACTATTAATAGGTGGTAAAACTCGATCAAATATTGCTAACCTATCGGGCAAGACATTAATTAATTTCGAATTGTGAAGGAAGCTTTTTAGTTTAGTTTTTTCATATACACGTATCGATCCACCGATGAAATTCATTGCTTTTTTATTTGGAACTGTCTTATTAATTAGTAACTCTTTTGCCCAATTTACTGACTTACTTCCGTGTTTCTTTTTATATTGGGTTAATACATGTTTAGCCGATTCTAAAATCGATCCATACGGGACGTTTGTAGGGCAAACCGTTTCACACGCACGACACCCAAGACAAAGTTCAATTGGCTCATTTAACTGCTCAACAGGTAATCGTCCTTCCGCAACCATTTTTACTAGATTAATACGCCCTCTAGGTGAGTGGGTTTCCTTATTCATCGATTTATATGTTGGGCATGAAGGCAAACAATAGCCACATTGAACACAATGAAAAGTTTCATTATATGCTAGTTCTGTTTGCAACTGACTATTCATCTCGTAACACAAACCTTTGCCCTTTTTCAGGAAAAATCTTCCCAGGGTTTAAAATATTGTTAGGATCCCACGCTGTCTTGATCCGTTTCATCATATCAAGACCAACAGTTCCTAACTCCATTTCCATGAATGGTGACTTCATCGTTCCAATACCATGCTCACCAGAAAGAGTTCCACCCAACTCTATCGCAGCTGTAAATATTTCTTCTACAGCTTTCTCCACACGCG
>SKOL01000691.1 GCA_007120055.1 Anaerobacillus sp. | reverse complement strand
GTTGTTAGAGACTGATTTACATAGATATTAATTTCTGCTACAAAATCTTCTGGTAATTCCACGAATTTCTCATTTAAATTTCGTTCTATATCAAACCAAGCGAACTGTATTTCAGTAATATATGATGGGAAATTTTTAACAAAATAATCCACTTGTGTGATCGCCTTTGTTGTTAAAAAGTAACCTGTCAAGCCTATAAAGCATAAAAATATCATAAATACAATAAATACTGCTAAACTCCGCTTTAACCTGTTCATTTGAACTAACTTTACAACAGGGGCAAGAAGCATTGCAGTAATTAATGCAGTAATTATCGGTACGGAAACGGGTAGGATAAAATACCCTAAGATAATAATTATTAAAATCGAAATAATTATCATAATGTTTTTCTTAGAAAATATTGCTGACATTTCAAACTCCTCTCCTATAGGACAACATATTATTATTATAGTATTTATTTTGTTATTTTCACAGTAAAAAATCGTTTTCGTAATAAATATTTAATAAATTAATGAATTTCATAATTCATGATTCACGCCACTAAGATCAATATATAGTTGCGTCGAAACCATTGCAAACTATATATTGTATGATGTGGCTCATTATTGGTAATTATGAAATTCACTCAAGTAGTACAAAAAAACAATTATTAAAGGAGGTTATTATGTTAAAAAAAGATTTAGAGCATGGTACAGTGTATATTTTTGACGAAGTCATTAAACTTATTACGAAGGTAGCGATTACAGAAATTGAAGGAGTTGAAACTAGCTCTTCCTTAATTAAAGGGAATTTCTTTAAAACGTTAAAAGGAAATTATCGTAGTATTAATGTTAATAGTGAAAGTTGTGATTCGGTGTGTGTAGATGTAACAGTAGGAATATACTACGGTAAAAATATTCCACAAGTGATTAAAGAACTACAGGACGCAATAAAAAATCATATAGAAATATTCACTGGGTTTCATGTTAAAGAAATCAATGTACTTGTAAACGAGATCATAATAGAAGAATAAAGAAGCGTATGAGTCTAGTCTATATTCTCAGACGCTTCTTTTTTTGCAGACACTCTTTTCTAAAAGATTGTTGCTATTAACTTCTTGGGCCGTGGTCAATCGAATGCTTTGCGTGAAACTGTAATTATTTTAATAGTGAAGTAATTTGTTCTAACTTTTTATTACTTTTTTCGACAATATGTTTAGGGAAATCTTCTCCTGAATATTCAACACCGTGTGGATAATAATGTTTGCCTAAAATAGGATCTAAAAATTTTATTACACAAGATGGTGAAGGTATGTCCCCTTTTACAGCATATGCTTGGAGACGTAAATAATAAACGTCATCATTGACGAGGTCGTCAAATTTATAGTCAAACGTAACACGTTCATAATCCCATTGACCGGCATGGACAAAGCCAGCTTCACTTAACACATGTTCTGCTTCAGAAAATTCTACTTCTTTATTGGAGATACTTGTTTCTTCAAATTTCATAAATAACCCTCCTGTTATGTAAACTTGTTTCAATTAAATATGATAGTATGAAAAGAGAGTAGATGCAATTATAATAAACTTTATTATCACATTTTTAATGTTAGTAACAGATTACGTTAATAAAAGTTGTTTTCGTAAATAGTGTTGCCTTTTTTGAGTAGTTTTTGCTGTTGAGACAAAAATCTTGCTAATAAAAAAGAAAAAGGAATGAAATAAGATGACGAAAAAAATATTTGAAATTGATCCATATATAAAAGAGTGTTTTGCAACAATACAAGACACTAAATTCATAAACGATGAGACTTGGGTTTGTTTAGATCAAACGAATTTATATCCAGAAGGTGGTGGACAACCTTCTGATGTTGGATTCATTAACCAATCTCCTGTATTAGATGTTCAGTTATACGATGGTCAAATTTATCATAAAGTATTCGAGCCAATTGACCGAGTTCGTGTAAAAATTCATTTAGACTTTGAACGAAGGTTTGACCATATGCAACAACATAGTGGTCAACATCTTTTATCTGCAGTGTGGAAAGAATTGTTTGAATTTGAAACGGTTTCTTTTCATTTAGGCAAGGATGTTTGTACCATTGATCTACAAACAGACAATATAGATGATATACATATAAATGAAGTAGAGAACAGGGTGGCCGAATATATTTTTGAAAACCGAACGATTGAAAGTTATGTATTACCTTATGATGAGGTGGATTATGAGATGCTGACTAAGTTAAAGGAAAAGCCAGATTTTGTTCGATTAGTTGAAATTGAAGGTATTGATTTGTCTACATGCTGCGGGACTCATGTCAGTATGTTAGGGGAAATCGGTATGATTAAAATGGTTGGATCGGAAAAGTATAAACAAAATACCCGAATTAGCTTTGTTTGTGGAAAAAGGGCATTAAATTATTTTCAAGCAGTATATAATTCAAGTCAAGAAGTTAGTAACAAATTAAATGTCCCAGCTACATATATTAATGAAAGGTTTAGCGAGTTTTATCATGGGTATCAATTGTTAAAAAAGAAATATCAAAAGCTTTATGAAAAAGATATTTACCATGAGGCAAATGTTTTGGTCAAAAATGTGGAACATGGATTTGTGCACGTAAAATGGTCTGATCGACCGATACAAGAAATGAAAGATTTAGCAAAAATGATCATTGAAACTGGAGAAAAAGCAGTTATTTTTTGTAGTCGTAAACACCATACTTGGATATTTGCCTCGTCATCCTCACAAATCTTTAATGTTTCTACGTGTATTCAGTCATTAAAAAAGTCGTTTGGTGGTAAAGGGGGGGGGAATCCTGTGTTTGGTCAATGGGTAGGCGAAATCAATGATGAACAATGGGAGCAATTTAAACAGCAAACCATCGGTGATTTTGACATTAATACAACTTATAACGGATGAGGTGGTTGCATAAGGAAAATAAAGCTTTCGACATAGTTTCGTAATAAGCCAAGTTTTTCTAATAACAACATGACAAAGAGGGCATGATACAAATGTATGTATTTAATCTTTTTAAGGAGGTTTTAATTTTGGAACATGTCCGTGATGTTATGACATCAAATGTTGAGTATTGTACCCCTTTAGACAACGTTTACGAAGTAGCTGTTAAAATGAAAGATTTAGATTGTGGAGCGATTCCGATTTGTGAAAATGACCATCTTTTAGGGATGATCACTGACAGAGATATCGTTGTTAGAGGAGTTGCTGAAAAGCGCCCAAACTCAACAAAAGTTACTGATATTATGAGCGAAAAATTGATCACTGCTGACCCAGGTATGAGTATCGATGATGCTGCTAACTTAATGGCAAAACATCAAATCCGCCGATTGCCTATTGTAGAAAACAATCGTTTAGTCGGAATGTGTTCATTAGGAGATTTAGCAGTAAATGTAGGAACTGATGATGAGGCTGGGTTTGCTTTATCAGAGATTTCTGAGAGACCAGAAGTTCACCACTAAAACTTAATTTTATTTCATTAAAGGCTTATCCGAGCAAAAGGATAAGCCTTTTTGTATGATTTTGTCATAAACTATTTGCAGGAAAAGTATATATATTAAAGAACAATAATTACTAGTACAAGTTAAGTTGCGTGCAATGTTTGATGGTAAGGTCGTAAATTCATTTAAGAGGAGGCATTTGATGGGGAAAATATATTTGTTCATTATAGTTTTTTTTACTAGTATTGCAATATACTTTTCTTTTTTTGTTGATAGTAAATTAGTCGTTGAAAAAGATGAAGAACAAATAGACAAAAGCCTAGCTGTTATGGAAAGCGAAACGTTTACAATTAGAAATAACAGCCGCAATAAATTAACGGATGATGGATTGCACTCCTTTATTGGACAACCCATTACATATCTTGAAAAAAATCTTGGGGAGCCTGTACGCATCGATAAATCAGCTTATGATTATGATTGGTGGATTTACAGTGGTCATTTAGAAAATGGCTATTTACAAGTGGGGGTTGGAGACGAAAAGGTGGTGTCTGTTTATGTGATTGGAGATGAAAATGTGTCAACAGCACCGTTTCAATTAGGAGTACCTTATGACGAACTTAATGAAAATTTTAACTTTGAAGATCAAGTATCATTTAATGTAAGAAGTAACTCTTATCAGTTTAATCTGACTGAGGAAGAGCTAAAAACTAGGCCGTTACTTTATATTGATAACATTTTTGTTCAGTTGTATTTCGATACTTTTACTAATCAGTTATCAAGTATACGTTATCTTGACCATGAAACGATCGTAAAGCATCGTCCATATTCTGTTGTTTATCGGGG
>SKOL01000717.1 GCA_007120055.1 Anaerobacillus sp. | reverse complement strand
TTCGACGAGCAATAAAGCCAACAATTATACCTGCTGCTCCTAAAATCACAGGTAAAAAGAACAATGAAATGATCGAGAGGACGATGGCAAATGCTCCTACCCCTCTACCTTCAGCTGCATGGCCGTCTGCAGTTTCGACTTCATTTTCCTCGTCTACATCTTCAGCAAATGGACGCTCCCCAACAAATCCACGTGTTGGTGCAAACTCAGCAGCCGTTTCTTCCCTATGATCACCATTAGGGTAATCTGCAGAAGTAACACCATTTGGGTTTTCATCTCTCTCTTCATTTTCTAAATGAAGAGAACGATTATCCTGGTTCCTATTGTTTATGTCAGTCATTGTCATCCCTCGCTTTCTTTTTCAGGAGCAGTTTTAGTATTACACTGATGAGCCGCATTATAGATGTTAATGATTTCAAATTAAGGAACGTCTTTTTATGTTATGATAAACTAAAGCTAGACATTGATTTAGGTTCATACTCAGAAGCATTCATAAACTTAAATAAATGTTATGAATTTCATAATTCATTATTCATGCCATTAAGTATCTATATGTAGTTGCGTTAAACCGCTCACATCCACATACAGTTTGTGGGTATGGCTCAATTAAGGTAATTATGAAATTCACTCATGTAAATAACTAAACAACATTGGTAGGTGACAACAAAAATGGAAAAACAAATACGCTTAGGACTTGATATTGACGGAACGGTTACATGTCCAACAACATTTATTCCTTATTTAAACAAGCACTTTAATAAAAACATTACCTTAAATGATATTACTCAATATGACTTAACCGTTTTATTGGATATTAGTACCGATCAATTTTGGGAGTGGATGAACGAACACGAACCGATTATTTATGCAAATGCAAAAATGGCTAGCTACTTCACAGATGCCCTAAAACGCTGGAAAGATTTACACCACTTCACGTATATTAGTGCTCGCGGAAATCATTTACTAGATGTGACAAAGAACTGGTTTCATAGCAACGCGATCCCTTATCACCATATCGAGCTTTTAGGTCAGCACAATAAGTTAGAAGCAATTAAAAAAAATAAAATCGATATATTTTTTGAAGACAAACACGATAATGCTTGTGACATAGCAGAAGAATGTAACATCCCTGTTATTCTAATGGATACGCCTTATAACCGTGATCCAATTCCAGGTCAAGTAATAAGGGTTAAAGACTGGAAGGAAGCTGCCGATTGGGTTAGTCAATGGAAATAGAAAAAGGCTGCCCTATAAGTGTCTTACACCATGTAGAACTTACTAAATATAGACGTATAGCTTTATTATCCGTCTATATTTGGTGCCTAACGGTGTCTGACACTTACTTTTGGACAGTCCTTTTTTTATTTAAATAATGGGAACTTATATACATTCCTTACAATAACCATATACTTCAAATTTATGGCCGACAATTTTAAAATCGTTCGAATCTCCACTTAATTGATCCATCGGACATAAATGAATATGTTTCGTTTTTCCACATGTTAAGCAAATAATATGGTGGTGATGTTCATCAGTAGAACAACTAAAACGAAATTTCTTTTCTCCTTCTAACTCCGTCATTTCTAATATACCTAATTCAACGAATGTAGATAAATTACGATATATTGTATCAAAGCTCAAGCCCGGATATTCATTTTGCATTGCTTCCAAAACATCTTTGGCAGCAATATATCTTTTTTCTTCAGAAAAAAGCTGAAGCATCTGTTCACGTTTCCCAGTATGCTTGTACCCTTTTTCTTTAAGTATTAGCAATGCTTTTGTGACATCCATAAAGTAACTCCCCCATGTTTCAAAGAAAAGTTTACATATTAACTTTTCCTCTTAATTATAATCGTTATAAGTAATATTATAACAGCAGTCATTACAATTGTACCACCAGGAGCTAAATTTAAATGATAAGCACTTACTAAGCCCACGATTACAGATATTTGACCAAATAAAATAGCAAACAAAAACATTTGCTTAAACCCTTTAGCGATACGCATACTAGCGGCAACAGGCAATGTCATTAATGAACTTACTAGTAATATCCCTACGATGCGCATTGATGATGCAATCACAAGCGCAACCATAATGATAAAAATGAGGTGTACTAACCTTTTATTAATACCTGATACTACGGCTTGCTCTTCATCGAAAGACAAAAAGAAAAGTTCTTTATAAAATATTATTAATAACGAAATAACGACAATCGTTATGATACCAATTGTCCATAAATCTGAACGTGTAACTGCAATTACACTACCGAATAAATAATTAAATAAATCCGTATTAAATCCATCTGCTAAAGAAATAAAAACGACCCCTAATCCGATACCACCAGAAAGAATAATTGGTATGGATAATTCTTGATACGTTTTATATACAGTTCTTAATTGTTCAATAAGTAAAGCACCTGCTACAGAAAAGGCAATCCCAAGATATAGTGGGTTAAGGGTAGCAAAAAACAAAAAATGTTTACTTAATAAAAGACTAAAAGCGATCCCCGATAACGTCACATGACTTAACGCGTCCGCTATAAGTGATAAGCGTCTAACAACTAAAAACACACCTAAAATAGGGGCTAGAAAGCCGACCATTATTCCCGAAAAAAATGCATTTTGTAAAAACTCATACTGAAGAAAAACAGAAATTATTTCCATGTTATTCTCCTTTCTCTTCATGGTTATGAGAAAGTATATGAACGCCGTGACCATGAAAAGCCGAAAGACCGTGGTTTTTTTCAAAGTCATTCGTATTTCCATGGAAATGTAGGTGCTTATTTAAACACGCTACAGCATTAACATGATCCGTCATGCCACTTACATCATGAGTAACTAGCAGTAAAGTAATACCTGTTTTATTTAATTCGGTTAACATTGAGTAAAAATTACTAACAGATTGAATATCTACACCAACTGTTGGTTCATCTAAGATTAACAATTGTGGATCACTAACTAAAGCCCGCGCTATAAATACACGTTGTTGCTGTCCACCAGAAAGTTGCCCAATATTTTGCTTTGAATATTCTGTCATTCCAACCATTTCAATTGCTTCTCTCACCTTTTCTTTATGTTTTTTCGTAAGAAAGCGAAAAAGACCGACCTTTCCAAACAAACCCATTGAAACGACTTCAAATACTGAAGCTGGAAAACCACTGTTAAAACTATTTGCTTTTTGAGAAACAAAGCCAATTTTATCCCAATTTTTAAACTTATTTACAGGTTGACCAAATAACTTTATCTCCCCTTGGGCAGGATGAAGCAAACCTAAAATACACTTTATTAACGTTGACTTCCCCGAACCATTAGGACCCACTAAACCTAAAAAGGACCCTTCTTTCACTTTTAAATTAATATTTTCTAATACAGATCGAGTCCCGTATTGAAAAGATAAATTTTCAATATTAATGACATAATTTTCTTCTTCATTTCCCATAATAATGATCCCCCATTGAAAGATACTATAAAAAGCGGAGACGACTGGTTAGCTTCGACAGCGTTGGAGTCTCACTGAAAGAGGCGCTTTTTGCCTCTTTCATGTGAGATGAAACGCTCGAGAAGCTAGGAGTCGCAGCTAGACTAAGAAAAGCGTAAGCGCCTTGATCACGAGCGACAGGCACTGGAAGACCTTTGACAGAAGCCGCTTTTTTTGGCTTCCGAAAAGGTCTGAAGTGTCCCGAGCTCGTAGGCGCAGAAGCTAGACATAGAAAAGCGCAAGGCGCCCCACCTTAATTTTAAGAACGATTCCGATTTGATAATTGGTAGTATACACGACTATATTTTTTTTGTAAAACAAACTACCATTTTCATTATAGTATGATTAAATAAAAATAATCACCTTTAATTTTTAGGAGGATGTATGAATAAGAAAAATATTGCGCTAATTGATATAGGTTCAAACTCAATTCGCCTCGTTATCTTTAAAATAGATGAACGCGGCTATTATAAAGAAATACAAAATTTAAAAGTAGTAGCCAGACTTAGTAGCTATATCGATGAAAATGGTTATTTAACAAACGATGGTATTTCTAAGCTATTACAATCATTAAAATATTTTCAAGAGGTAACACGTACATATGAAATATCGAAAATAAAGTGTGTTGCAACAGCGGCGATTAGGCAAGCTAAAAACCAAGATGAAATTTTAAATAAAGTAAATGCAATGACTGACTTCTCTATTCGAATTTTATCAGAATATGAAGAAGCATTTTTCGGCTATTTAGCAGTCACCAATTCTACAAACATCAAAAATGGTGTGACGATCGACATCGGTGGCGGGA
>SKOL01000001.1 GCA_007120055.1 Anaerobacillus sp. | reverse complement strand
TCATATTTGGTGATTGATTTTTGGGGCCAAATTACTTTGTCCAAATTACTGACTGCGACTTTTTCACCATCAATATTTAATTGTGTGTGGCTCTTCGTATTTGTGCCCACGTACATTCCTCCCAATGCTTGTCTAAGCGAAAGCGTCGAAATTTCGGATGTCTAAGTTCGTTTTTGCTTAGTTCTAAAAATTCTACTTCGATACATATACTAGGACCTACTTCGTATATGCTTTGTTTTTTTCCGGTACTATTTTTTTTAATAATCGAGATTAGCGATTCTTTTTCTTCCTTAGAAAATCCTTGTCCAACTTTACCAATCATTTTAACTTCATCTTCATCAATACAACCAATATGGAAAAAGGAGTTGCTTTCATCGTAGCCTAGGATGAAAAAAGTGCCGATTAACATATTTTTTATTTTTAACCACTGCTTAGACCGCTTCCCCGCTAACCACTTACTATTTATTTCCTTAGCGACAATTCCTTCTCCATCTTCATTTTTAACTAATTGCAAAGTTAGTGAAGCATTTGTGTAAGTTTTTACTTTTTTAAAATAGGGTGAATCGATATTCAGTTTGTTAAAAAGTTCGTATAATTTTTTTTGACGGTCTTGTAACGGTTTGTTCGTAATGGATTCTCCTTTTACCATTAAGAGATCGAAAGCTAAAAACGTCACTGGAAGTGTGTTTTTAGCTTGGTTAATTTTATCACTATTTTTTAGACGACCTCGTTTTTGAATTTTATCAAAGCTCGCTTTATTCTCTGTTTCTAATACACATAATTCTCCATCAAAAATAATCGGGGTCAACTGTTGCATCTGTGTATGTTGTTGAAAGTACCGTACAATCTCTGGAAACTGTGGATTTAGTTCATTTAAATTTCTACTAATAATTTTAGTTTCGTTTTTCTCGATATAAATCGTTGCCCGAAAGCCATCATATTTGACTTCATAACACCAATCGTTTTCTGTAGGTAAATCTGTCACTAAAGTCGGTAGCATCGGTTTTAACCATTTCACTTGTTAACCAGTCGCTTTCTTTTTTCTCGTTGTTTTACGCTTTTTCGGTTTCGTTTGATCAATACTTGCTTGAAGTGCATCCATTAAGTCCACGACATTGGTTTCTGGAGCTTCTTTTGCTGTTTGTACTTCATTTCCTGAGATTTTAGCTTGGATTAAATCCATAAGTGCTGTACGATAATCGTCCGTATATTTTTCAGGCTCAAAAGTAGTTGTTAGTTGTTCGATCAATTGAACCGCAGTTTCCATTTCTTTTTTATTTAATTCAACATTTTCCGGGACACCAGGGACTTGATCAACGTTTCTAACTTCATCTGGAAAATAAATTGTTTCTAATACTAACGCATTTTTAAATACTCTAACGACGGCTAAATGTTGTTTTGAACGTATCGTAATTTTGGCGATACCGATTTTCCCGGACTGTTCCATCGCTTGTTTTAGTAACGTATACGCTTTTTCTCCATTTTCATTTGGACCGATAAAATAAGAACGGTTAAAATAGATCGGGTCAATTTCTTCTAATTTTACAAAGTCGATAATTTCGACACTTTTGTTTTGCTCTTGAGCAATGGCATCTAGTTCGTCTCCATCTAAAAGTACAAATTTTCCTGGCTCGTATTCGTACCCTTTAACGATTTCGTTATTCTCAACTTCTTTTTCACATACAGGGCATGTTCGTTCATATTTAATCGGGCTGTTACATTCTTTATGAATCATTCTAAGTTTGACATCTTTACTTTCTGTTGCAGAAAAAAGTTTGATCGGTATGTGTACTAGTCCAAAACTAATCGAACCTTTCCACATCGTATGCATAATCTGTCAACTCCTTTTAAAAATACATGGTTACTAATAGTATGTTCGAATGGTGCTATCACAGTCTGTCAGCTTTTACCTGTTGTTAGTTGGCTGGTTAGTTTGTTGGTTAGTCGAAAGTTGGAAAGGAAGTACTAGGCTTTTACGAAATGGGATAGTGAGGGTATAGCGAAGTTTGTCTAAAAATTCCTGTAAAAAAACACTTGTCATTTCATTATTTACAGTTAATAATGAATAAGAAGTAGTTTGTCTTTTTACGTAAGAGAACTAGAGAGCCATGCCGTAAAGCTTGGTTTTAAGGAAGTGTTCTAAATTCAACCTCAATATGAAATGAAAAATAATTTAAAAGATCAACAACATTATACGAGAAAACGAAAGTATAAAAAGATACTCCTTTTTCTTTTTTTCGCTTATTTACTAGCTTTAATTTATGTTACCTTATTTGCTTGGAATTATGGAGCATCGTTAGGGCCGGTTGGACCAGGTGGTAGAAATTATAATTTAATTCCGTTTCGTAGTATTTATCGGATTGCTGTTTATAGCCCGACGATCGTTGACCCAATAAAGATTTTGATCGGTAATATCGTTCTGTTTATTCCGTTCGGATTTTTAGCGCCAATTGCGGTCAGATTTTTAAGAAAATCAATCATTGTGACGACCATATTGGGCCTGCTCATCTCCGTTGCGATTGAAACGAGTCAATTTTTATTCACGTATAGAGTCGCTAATATTGATGACGTTATTTTAAATACGTTCGGTACGTTAATTGGAGTCATTTTAGTGAAAATTTGTTTTTTTGTTAACTCTAAAATATATTTTTTTGAAGTGAAAAAATGAGGAGGCTGGGACAAAACAAAGTGTCAGACACCGCTAGGCACCGAATATAGACATATGATAAATCTGTACGTCTATATTTAATAGGGTCCGCGTGGTGTCAGACACTTTTGTCCCAGCCTCCTCATTTTTGTGTAGAGATGTTTATGCTTTTTTCGTTAATGGTGCAGCCTTTTCATTGTTCTTTAGTGCAAATGATTTTTTCCAACGACTATAAAAATAAATCGTCATTAAGATGATGGCTGCATAAATGGCAACGACAAAGAAAACTTCTCGGTTTGTTGATACGAGTGAGTGGCCTAATACGGCAAATAAAAGCATCGCCGGAATTTTTCCTAGGCTTGAAGCGACTGCGTAACTAACAAATGATACACGACTTACAGCACTATAAGCATTCACGATAATCGATGGAATAAAAGGTATTAATCTAGTGACTAAAATGGTAATAAAAGCATTACGCTCGAACATTTCAGTTACCATCTCTAGTTTTTTATATCGATGAATGATTTTTAATCCCCAGTTTTGAAATACAAAGCGAATAAATAAAAACATGATCAGAGATGCTGCTGTTGAAGCAACCCACGTAACAAAACCTCCTAAAAAGGTTCCGTACATCGCGCCGATGATCCCACCAATAATTGGGAATGGAATGATCGGGAATAAAGCGAAAAGCGTTCCGATCCCCATCGTTAAATAAATAGAAATATCTTGTGTTTGCTGGAACCAAGTAAGAAGTGGTTCTTGATAAATATATATAGCAATTGCAATGAATAAGTAAAAAACGAACAAAAATCCTTTATTCATAGTCACAACTCCTGAAATTAAAATAAAAAAATAAAGCCTATATGATTTTAACATAAACTGATGTAAAAGCGGTGGAGTTTTGCTTAAAAAGACATAACTAAAACTTTCCTTCATAAGTATGTTAAGTGAGAGCTTTTTAGTTGCTGTGTGAAAAATTTTAATTTTATTAAGGGAGGTCTTCAGTTGCAAATTCATACAATACAGCCGGGAGAAAATCTTTTTGGAATTGCTCAAGCTTACGGAACGACAGTAGAAGACATTGTAGACGCTAATGAAATTCCGGAGCCAACTCGTCTTGTTGTGGGGCAAACCATCGTTATACCAATTATTGGACGTTTTTATTGGGTTCAACCGGGAGATAGTCTTTGGTCGATTGCGCAACGGTTTGGGATTAGCTACATGACGTTAGCACAAGTGAATCAAATTCAACCTGATGCTGCATTACCTGTAGGACTTAGATTATACATTCCGGAACCACCAAAACCTGTAAAAGAAGTAAATGCATATGTAGAACCAATAGGGGATGAAGTGGGTGAGGACCTACATGCTTCAGCAAGACGAGCAGTTCCCCACTTAACGTACTTGGCACCGTTTAGCTATGAAATTGCCAGAGATGGAACATTGCGAAATCCGCCATTAGAACAATTGCCGCAAATTGCTAGAGAAGGGCAAGCGGCATTAATGATGACCGTGACTAATTTAGAAGAAGGAGCATTTAGTGATGAAGTAGGTGCAATTATATTAAACGATGAAGCGCTGCAAGATGTATTGCTAAATACTGTGATTGAAGAGGCGCTTCGAGTCGGTTATAGTG
>SKOL01000060.1 GCA_007120055.1 Anaerobacillus sp. | reverse complement strand
TGTAACTAGTTACCAAAAAACTTTTAAAGGAGTGAAGAAGAATGAATACGCTTACATCAATTTCGAACAGAATTATGCAACGTTATTTACCGGATCCATTTTTATTTGTTGTTATTTTAACCCTCGTTGTATTTGGTCTTGGTGTATTGTTAACGAGTAGTACTCCGGTTGACATGGTTGTTTATTGGGGGAATGGTTTTTGGGATTTATTAGCCTTCGCGATGCAAATGGTACTTATTTTAGTGACAGGGTATGTGTTAGCAAGTAGTCCGCTTTTTAAAAGTTTATTACGAAATTTAGCTGGATTAGCGAAGTCACCTAGTGCAGCCATCATTTTAGTAACAATTGTTAGTTTACTAGCTAGTTGGATTAACTGGGGTTTTGGACTCGTCATTGGGGCACTTTTTGCAAAAGAGTTAGCTCGCCAAGTGGCAAAAGTAGATTATCGCCTTTTAATCGCAAGTGCCTACTCAGGGTTTATCGTGTGGCATGCAGGTTTAGCCGGTTCTATACCGTTAACGATTGCAACACCTGGGCATTTTTCAGAAGACTTAATCGGAATCATTCCAACGAGTGACACCATTTTTGCGACGTTTAATTTATTTATCGTTATCGTTATTTTTATTACATTACCGATTTTAAACCGATTAATGATGAGCAACAAAGATGCTGTCTATGTAGATCAAAGTTTATTAAAAGATGATGATGATGATGCCTTAAAACAACAAGCGGCTACAGAAGACGTAACACCTGCGACTCGTCTTGAAAACAGTGTGATTGTTTCTCTCGTCATTGGTCTTTTAGGCTTGGCCTTTATTTTATACTATTTTATAGAAAATGGTTTTAACTTAAACTTAAATATCGTTAACTTTATCTTCTTATTTTTAGGGATATTATTTCATAAAACACCTCGAAATTTCTTGAACTCTGTCTCAAATGCAGTGAAAAATGCCGGGGGAATTATCATTCAGTTTCCATTTTACGCTGGGATCATGGGAATGATGGTGGCATCTGGTCTTGCGGGATTAATGTCTGAGTGGTTCGTTTCAATCTCGACAGAATTTACATTCCCTCTTTTCGCATTTATTAGTGCAGGGATTGTTAACTTTTTCGTTCCTTCAGGTGGGGGACAATGGGCAGTTCAGGCACCGATCATGTTAGAAGCCGGAAATAATTTAGGCGTATCAGCAGCGAAAACGGCAATGGCAGTAGCATGGGGGGATGCTTGGACAAATATGATCCAACCTTTCTGGGCGTTACCAGCCTTAGCGATTGCCGGATTAAAAGCGAAGGATATCATGGGCTTCTGTGTGATTGTCCTTTTTGTTGCCGGGTTTATAATAGGGGCAGGTTTGTTGTTGTTTTAGAACTTTTCTCGAAAGATATTGCTGAAGAAATAGCTCACTATTCTTGGTTGGAAGGGGGCTATTTCTTTTTGTTTTTATAGGTGTATACGGACATCCGTTCCGTAATTTTATGAATTTTGGGCTAATTTCAGAAGTGAGCGGACATCAGTTCCTTTATTTGCAGAAAAAAAGGTGATTTGGATTTATTTTTTAAGGTGATAGCGGAACGTATGTCCGCAAATTCCCTCAAGTTCAAAACTTCACAAAGAGTTAGAAGGAATAATATGCAATTACAAGAAAAGCAAAAGCCCCTTGGTCACGAGCGAAAGACACTGAAGGCCGTTGAGAACACATTCTCAACAGCCTGAACACTACATGTCTTGGTTTTTTACATTGGTACTTTCAGCGATACTTTCATTGCGTTGCTTTTTTTTAAGGAATTTTTCTCGTCTTTTTTTCATGGCTTTCGTAATGTAGCCCCCTTTAAATGATTTCGGTTCGTAGGAAGCGATAAAGGCATATGGTTCATACGAAGTGACAAGCTCATAAAACTCTTTTTCTCGATCTCGTCTTGCCGTACAATCGAGACGAAATCTTGGTGTATTGATTCCTTGAACGGTCGATGAAGAAACACTAAATCCGACTTCTCGTAACTTATCGATCAATTCCTTATTTTGCGTCGGTATGTTGGCTTCAATGGTGACATAGCCTATGGCGAGTTTTTCTTCGATCATTGCTCCCAGATACAAACCAGCGCCAAACCCCAAGGCATAGGCGCCCATATTGGCAAAATTGGAAAGGTCACTCAGCACTAAGCCGACAGCACCGACAAACACTAATCCTTCCAACACACCAAACATGGCAGCTCTTTCTTTCATTCCTTTTACTAACATAATCGTTCTCATCGTAAAGATCGGCACATACAAAAGTTGAGCTAAAAATATGATTAACGGCTGCATTGGTTTGCTGCCCCCTTTAATATGATTTATGATGTTCTATTATACTATCAGTTTTGTTATGGCAACGTAAAGGTCACCAAACATGGTGACCATATTCCCATCTTAACAGAAACTAAACAAAAAGGAAGAAGTAAAAAATAGAAATTTTTTACCGTTTTGATTTTTTAAAGGAAGCGAGGGGACGGATCTCTTGCTTCCCCGATGCTTCCAAAACGTTGACTAAAAAAATACCGTCCCGTTGCTTCATAAAGAAAAAATAGTACATAAAGAAGGATCTACTATGTCGATTATCAACAAACTTGAAAAACTTAACACGCCTGATTTAGTCAAACTAAGTTAACGGACATGAGGTTTGATATTTGGTCTAAAACAGCTAGTTTTTCAAGTGTGAGCGGACATGAGATCACTTATTTAACAGTATTTAGCGTTGTTTTAAGTGAAATTCAGCTAATAGAGGAACGCATGTCCGTAAGGTTCCAGAGGAGAATTAATGGTAAAATTAAAGAAATAATTTTTTCTGGATTTTTTATGTGACTTGAAGGGAAGGGGAACGCGATGAAGTTCAACCTGATTTTTATCATAGTGCCGTTATTAGCATTATTATATTTAGCAAGTTGTACAAATTCGACTTCTGAAATACTTAAACCTCCTAATTTGGTAATTTCTGCCGATGGAAATACGATTCATCCAGCAGTTGGTACTTATTGCTGGTCACGTGAAAATAGTGATGGGGCGTCAACGGCCATTCATGCGTATTCAGATGCCCACCAGGTCTAGTGAAAGATCAAGAACCTACAATCTTCACTTCAAGTAGTGAAGTCATCTTTGATTTTGAAATTCCTCCAACTAAATATGAAATAAGAACGTGGGATGAAGACTATAACGTTACAGGGACATATGACAAACCAGACGTATCTGAACATAAAGGGACGATCATCTTTGAAGTTCTTGCCCATTGGGAACAAGGTACAGCAAGTGATGCCTTTTTGCTCAAGGTAAAATAGTAATCGCGCTCGCTAATATGAAAGAGGAGATCCCCTAATCAACAAACAACAAACCAACTACCTAACAAATAAGGAGGTACTATGAAACATTCATTGCTTTTTGTATTTTTTGTAATTACTAGTTTTAGCTTATTTGCTTGTAATTCATCAGAGCAAATAAAGCCAATAAAAGAAGAAACGATCGATTTTGATTTGGTTGCAGCAACAGAAATGGCTGAGACGAAAGAAAAGCTCATCGTTGATTTATCGCTGAAAGAAAAAATTACACAAACCGAGTTTCAGCAAATAGAAAAAACATTTAGCGAACATTTCGGCCAACATGTGAGCGCTATTTTATAAATTTTTATTCCTTATGACGTAGACACTGAGATGCCGTCTGAAATATTTTTGACGGAGGAAACCTTTTATCCGACGGTATTTCACAAAGGAGTAGAAATAACAAAAGCTGTCATACATAAAAGTTATTACGAGAATGAGTTTTTTAATGAAACTTCTTTAAGGATCACCGAAGAGTATGTCGCTGACGATGAAAACTTAGCAGATTGGCAGAGAGAATATATTTATACGGAAAATACGGAAGGTGAGTGGGAGTTTTACAGTTTTTCAGGGATTCTAAACTTCGCTGGCCAACCATATCACGCTGAGCATTTACCATTTGAGGAGGAGCAGTTTTAGTGTCAGGCAAAAAACATTTCAACTTAATGATGTGTGCCTTGTTTGCACAAAGCACAATCCTTTTATAGAAGAGTAGGAATATGTGAAAGAAAAATGGGGTGAGCATGAAGCGGCAAAGGAAAACTATTTAGAAGAAAAGTTACAGGGAGAAAGTGTGTTAGGCTTTATTGTCTACTATGGAGCTCATCCTGTAGGCTTCATCTTCTCTATGTCTATCTAGCTAGCTAGCCTTTACCGATAAGTGGGTGTGTTACGATATTTTAAAAGGAATTTAATCCTTTTTTTGATAAATAATTTTTCC
>SKOL01000513.1 GCA_007120055.1 Anaerobacillus sp. | reverse complement strand
TAAAAGAAATTACCGAGGTTGTTCCAGGGTCAGTGAGTGCCGAAGTCATTGCTCTCGATTTTAAAGGAATGCTAGAAGAAGGAAAACAACTCGCTGCAATTGCACCAAACATTACCGTTAAAGTGCCGATGACAACAGAAGGTTTAAAAGCCGTTCGGGCATTTCATGAGTTAGGGATAAAAACAAATGTAACCCTTATATTCTCTGCTGTTCAAGCGCTCCTTGCTGCAAGAGCAGGTGCTACATATGTCTCGCCATTTTTAGGTCGTCTTGATGACATTGGCCATAACGGTTTAGACTTAGTTGCGGAAATTTCAGAGATGTTCTTTATCCATAATATCGAAACTGAAATTATTGCGGCATCGATCCGCCATCCAATGCACGTTCATGAAGCAGCGATGAAAGGCGCTCACATTGCGACCATTCCTTTTAAAGTTATAAATCAACTAACCAAACATCCATTAACAGACCAAGGGATTGAAAAGTTTTTAGAAGATTGGAATAAACAAAAGTAATGTTATAATATGTTAGTAAGCGCCTTTAAATCTTTGAGGGTGCTTTCTAAACCTTTATGAGTTTGAGTGTTGAATTGTATAAAACAATAATACGAAGATGTTCTTAAAAACCACTCAAAACTTAAAGTTCAAAACTTAAAATTGAGGACTTAATTCATTCAATATGGTTATAATGGATAAAAACACACCTAGATGATTTATACATAATTTAAAGGTTGATCTTTAACAAAGAAGGGAAGCTGTTATGGAAAAGTTATTAGTTGAGGGCGGTTATCCTCTAGAAGGTAAAGTAGACATAAGTGGAGCTAAAAATAGTGCCGTAGCACTCATACCAGCTGCGATTTTAGCTGATTCGAAAGTAACCATTGATAATTTGCCTAAAATCTCTGACGTACAGTTGCTTAGTGATCTTCTTGAAGAAATTGGTGGAACTACAGAATTAAGCGGCGATTCGCTTACTGTTTATCCTGAAAAAATGTTTGCGATGCCATTACCAAATGGCCGAGTAAAAAAACTTCGGGCATCTTATTATTTAATGGGAGCAATGCTCGGAAAATTTAAAAAAGCAGTTATTGGCTTACCAGGTGGGTGTAATTTAGGCCCAAGACCGATTGATCAACATATTAAAGGTTTTGAAGCGCTTGGTGCAACAGTAACAAATGAACAAGGTGCGATTTACTTGAGAGCTGACGAACTTCGTGGTGCTAAAATTTATCTAGATGTTGTGAGCGTTGGAGCGACGATCAATATTATGCTAGCGGCGGTGAGAGCAAAAGGGAGAACAATCATCGAAAATGCCGCAAAAGAGCCAGAAATCATTGATGTCGCAACATTACTTACAAGCATGGGAGCGCAAATTAAAGGAGCAGGAACGAACGTCATTCGTATTGATGGAGTAGACGAACTTCACGGGTGTCGCCATTCAATTATTCCGGACCGCATTGAAGCTGGCACGTATATGATCATTGGTGCGGCAATGGGGCAACAAATGCTCATCGATAATGTGATTCCAGATCACCTTGAATCGTTAATCGCCAAATTACGGGAAATGGGTGTTCACATAGAAACGAATGATGATCAAGTATATATTCATCAAACCGGGAATTTAAAAAGTGTCGATGTTAAAACATTAGTGTACCCTGGCTTTCCGACAGATTTACAACAGCCGTTTACGACGCTACTCACGAAAGCCGAAGGTACGAGCATTGTCACAGATACGATTTATAATGCCCGCTTTAAACATATTGATGAGTTAAGACGAATGGGCGCTACCATCAAAGTCGAAGGAAGATCGGCAATTATTAACGGTGGCTCATCTCAACTCCAAGGATCCAAAGTAAAAGCGAGTGACTTAAGAGCAGGTGCAGCCCTCGTTGTCGCCGGACTTATCGCAAAAGGAATTACAGAAATCACGGGAATCGATCATATTGATCGCGGTTATGAATTTTTAGAAGAAAAACTTATCGGTCTCGGCGCAAAAATTTGGCGCGAAAAAATGACTGAAGAAGAGATAGAGGAAGTGGAGAACGCTTAGTTCAATGTAGAATTCACAATTCAAAATTTAAAATTATTGTAAGTGAAGCTTCGGGCACCTTTGCGAAGTATTGAGTGTTGAGTGAAGAGTGTTGAGTTGGTGAGGGCGAGAGCTTCGAAGCATCGCCTGAAAAACTCAACACTCAAAACTCAACACTGAAACGTAGGAAAACAGTAGTTGGTGAAGCTGATTGAGCTTGAACTGAAGAGTTTTTTGGCAGGCGCTTCGAAGCTAAACTTTCAACTAACTCAAAACTCTCAACTAAAAGAAGATCCAAATAATTCTAAATTTTTAATTTTACATTCTAAATTACAAATATACATTAAATGGGGGAGTAAACATGGAAAGAAGTTTAACGATGGAACTTGTTCGTGTAACAGAAGCTGCGGCATTATCGAGCGCACGTTGGATGGGTAGAGGAGACAAAGAATCAGCTGATGACGCCGCAACTCAAGCGATGAGAGACGTGTTTGATACGATCCCGATGAAAGGGACAGTTGTGATTGGTGAAGGGGAAATGGACGAAGCGCCAATGCTCTATATTGGTGAAAAGTTAGGGAATGGCTATGGACCTAGACTAGACGTTGCTGTAGATCCTCTTGAAGGGACGAACATTGTTGCTAATGGAGAGTGGAACGCACTTGCGGTACTTGCAGTAGCAGATAAGGGAAACTTATTACATGCCCCGGATATGTATATGGACAAAATTGCCGTCGGACCTGAATCGGTTGGTAAAGTTAGTTTAGATGCTTCTGTCCAAGAAAATCTAGCAGCGGTCGCAAACGCAAAAAATAAAGATATTGAAGATTTAGTCGTAGCAATTTTAAACCGTGAGCGCCACGCAAAGCTTATTCAAGACATTCGAGATGCGGGAGCTAGAATTAAATTAATCCAAGATGGAGATGTTGCTGCGGCAATTAACACAGCGTTCGAAGATACAGGTGTTGATATTTTACTAGGTTCTGGTGGTGCACCAGAAGGCGTTTTAGCTGCCGTTGCCCTAAAGTGCCTAGGTGGTGAGCTACAAGGAAGATTATTACCACAAGACGAAGAAGAAGTTGCTCGTTGTGGAAAAATGGGGATCGACGATATTAATAGAGTTTTAACGATGGACGATCTTGTAAAAGGTGAAGATTGCATTTTTGCAGCTACAGGTGTTACCGATGGGGAGTTGTTAAAAGGGGTTCGCTACAAAGGTCAAGGTGGCTATACTCAATCAGTCGTTATGCGCGCCAAGTCTGGGACAGTCCGTTTCATCGACGGTAAACATAGTTTGAAAAAGAAACCTGACTTAGTCATTAAGTAAAATATATTTAGAGTTTAAAGTTTACGAGATATGACAGTAAACTTTAAACTCTATTAAAAACCGAACGTAAGTTCTTGAATTTCTTTGTAATCAATGCTATTATATTATTGAAAATAATGAATCTAACAAAATGCTTTTGTCCCCGTTTAACATTCAATGATTAAAAAGTGTAAATTTACTTGAATAACTTTAAAAAATATGGTTAAAATTAGAGTTGCAATTACTAAATGATTTTTAAAACGAAATTCAATGTTTTTCTTAATACTTTTATTAGTTTCGCTTTCTAACCGTATAAAGAAGACATTTAACCTCTGTAAACTTCTTAATGTGTGAACCCTTTCAAACGAGATTTTCCGATAATGCAAAGTAAGTTTCAATGTGAAAATGAATTTTACAATTTTGCTTTCTTTTAGTCTTTGATCTAAAAGTTGGTTTTATTGTTCGACATATTTTTAAAAAATCTATGAAAAAAGAAGTGGTGTTAAAATGGGAGTAAACTTAACTGATTTAGAAAATATGAAGTTACGTGATTTATATGAACTTGCAAAAAAGTATAAAATTTCTTATTACAGTAAGTTAACGAAAAAGGAATTAATTTTTGCAATTTTAAAAGGACAAGCTGAGGAAGATGGCCTCATGTTCATGGAAGGGACATTAGATATCGTTTCGGCAGAGGGTTTCGGTTTTTTACGTCCGATTAACTATTTACCAAGTTCAGAAGACATTTATATTTCAGCATCACAAATTCGCCGCTTTGAGCTACGTAACGGGGACAAAGTATCAGGGAAAGTTAGAAAACCGAAGGAAAATGAACGATATTTTGGATTACTTCACGTAACGGCTGTGAATGGTGAAGAGCCTGAAACCGCCAAAAATCGTCCGCATTTCCCGGCGCTAACACCTTTATATCCAGATTCAAGAATTAACTTAGAAGC
>SKOL01000590.1 GCA_007120055.1 Anaerobacillus sp. | reverse complement strand
TCTAATAGGCGCCTGACTTGAGTTATACTTCTGTGCAACGACTAATTCAATAATTCTATCTCTAGGATGTAAATTCCCTAAAATAATTTCATTTTTTAATTCTTCGTAGATTGCTTCTTTTTTTGATTTCTTAACCAATTCTTAAACCTCACTAAAGTTATATTATCGATAAATTATCGATAATATAACTTTAAATAAAAAAAGTGGATTTTTCAACCTTTTCAGAAAATTTTTTTGGTTCATTTTTCAATCAATCACCCTGACTTTCTTTTTCGAGATAAAACGACTTCCTCGTTACTGGGTAAATGATAACTTTCTACATATCTCGCTATAAGTGCACCAATCAGTAAAGACCAAACAGGAGCACTAATATTTAAAATCGATATATTGGATAAAGCAATAACAAACGAAAATGTTGCTCCTATTTTAATTGTTGGATTTGCAAAGCTGGTGTGCAAGCTATTCGAGAATACACCAAGTAATGCTAAACCAACTACAAGTGCTATAAATTCTCGTGGAAACGCTTGAATAACAGGGACTAATTTCCAAGAAAATAAGCCAAATAATAGAAGTATCGCCCCAGATATTACCGCTGCCATATATCGCTTTTCTTTTGGGCCTGCTTCTTCCCCAGAACAAATGGCTGACATCATCCCACCGATATTTGCTGATTGTCCCCCGAAAAAACTTGTAATGATCGAAAAGATACCACTTGAAGTTACGATACTATTGATTGGCGGGTGATAGCCATTTTGTTTTATGGCGCCAATCCCAACTGCTGCATCATTACTTAAAATAAGCAATGCTAATGGCAGAGCAACAGAAAGAAAACTAATCAAATTAAATTCAGGACTTTGTATCGTTGGTTGTACAAAGGAAGATGAAAAACTGCTATGATTTATCGGTTCTGTTAATTGTAAAAAAACAAATGCAATTACAATAGATGCTATAATAGGTGGAACTTTCAAATTCCATTTACTAAAAATAAAATAGCTAATCACAGCAACTCCACCTACTAGTGGTAGTTGGTGAATCGATCCTATAAAATCTATCATATATTTCATAATCATACCTGCTAGCATTGCTGCAATAATTTCTTTAGGTACATAATGCAGCAATTTAGAAAACATACCGAGATAACCGACAATGAATATTAAAACCCCTGATAAAATATAGGCACCGATCAATTCTTGATAGGTAAAATGGGCAGTTACCGTTGCTAAAAAAGCAACACCTGTTATCGAGTGAGCGCCAACTATTGGTATTCGATAATATAGTGGAATTAAAATACTAAAAATCCCACCGAACACATAAACAGAAAACATCCAAAGAATAGTCTGTACTGTTGTAAAACTTCCATTTGCTGCTGCTTCTAAAATTAGCGCAGGTGCCCCAGTTATTGCCAATAATCCAGAAACAAATCCTATTCCAATATTATTAACATTTAAATCTTTAAGTGGATTTTTATTCCAGTTCTTCCTCATTTGTATTCGTTCAATTTTATACATTGAAACACCCCTTTAGGTTTATATTAAAAAAGTACTATTTCTAAAAGTTTAATGTTTTTTACCTCCCACTCCTCTAAATATCCCTATCATTTAACTTTTTTAGGTACTCGATTTCTCCACGTTAACTGAACTACTAAATAAAAATCCCCTACTCTTATCGTACACATCGCAAGTAGTAGGGGATTTGTGTTATTTAGTCATTTAATTTTTACTCACCTAACATCACTCGTAAAACATTCGGATGGTCAGGAAAATCTTTCGTACCCGCTCCATATCCAATTGCTTCAATTTCCATTGAAGGGGTTGGACCAAAGCTTTGGGCTAAAACTGCTAAAATACCTGCACCAGTTGGTGTTGTTAATTCCCCAGTAATATTTGTTTCTTTAATTGGAATTCCTTTTAATACTTCAAGTGTAGCTGGTGCAGGTACTGGATACATTCCATGAGCGATACGAATGTAACCATTACCGACTGGAACTGGAGAAGAAATGACTTTCGAAACTTCTAGTTTATCTAGTAAAATACTCGTCCCAACAATATCGATAATCGAATCTACACCGCCAACTTCATGAAAGTGAACCTTTTCAAAAGGCATGTTATGAATTTTGGCTTCCGCTCGACCGATTACTTCAAAAATTTGTAATGCGACCTTTTTCACGTTTTCATTAAAATCAGCACTTTCAATCATTTTTACAATATCACTATAATGACGGTGGTGATGGTGTCCATGATGATGGTGGTGACCATGATGATCATGATTATTTTCCTCAACTAATACATCAAACTTTGTCGCAGAAACTCCTTTTTTTACAACCTTTTCCCACGTTAATTTATATTCAGAATCAAAGTTTAATTTACGTAATTCATCCTCTAAATAATTAGGATCTGCACCTAAATCAAGCAAAGCACCGATTGTCATATCGCCACTAATTCCAGAAAAACAATCAAAATATAATGTTTTCATTATGTCACCTTCCTAATCTTGTGTATCTTTATGAACCTTATGGATAGTCGTAGCAAAATACCCTGCACCAAAACCGTTATCAATATTCATGACACTTACTCCAGATGCACAAGAATTTAACATTGTTAATAATGCTGATAAACCTTGAAAGTTAGCACCATAACCAATACTTGTTGGTACAGCTACAATAGGGTTACTAATTAGTCCACCGACAACACTCGGAAGCGCCCCCTCCATACCGGCAACACAAATCGTCACAGTTGCTCGCTCGATTTCTTCTAAATGGTGAAACAAACGATGAATTCCAGCAACACCTACATCATATATTCGTCGAACGTGGACTCCAAAAGCTTCAGCTGTAACTGCTGCTTCCTCGGCTACTGCTAAATCAGATGTCCCTGCACACACAACAGCAATATAGCCCTTATAAAGAAAGTCCGGTTCACTTTCACTCTTCCAAAATACAGTTCTAGCTTTTGCATTATAAATAATATCAGGAATAACTTTTTTAATAGCATCTGCTTTTTCTTGATCAACTCTCGTAGCTAAAACTCGATTGGTATTTTGTTGTAGGGAAGAGATAATAGAAATAATTTGCTCTGCATCTTTACCTTCTCCGAAAATAATTTCTGGAAATCCTGTTCTAGTTTCTCTTTGATGATCGATTTTTGCAAATCCGATATCTTCAAAGGATGATAACACCGTTTTTGCTTTATCTACTGATAATGTTCCTTCACGCACTTGCATTAAAATTTCGTCTAGACGATTTCGATCCACTGTTGTCACCTTTTCTCTAATAGTTTAAATGATTCCATCCATTTCTTTTCATTCGATAAGTAGGCGCTTACAATTTTAGCTATAACTTATGATTAATTAATTACTTATTGATGTAACGAGGATTTTGTTCATACTACCACTCTGATAACCTAAAAGATCAATCGTTACATATTTATATCCGAAAGACTGGAGTTTTTCACTAATTAATGTATGCTTATTTATAATGAGTTCCATGTCTATTGGTTCAACTTCAATTCTAGCAATCTCCCCATGTGTGCGAACACGAACTTGTTTAATCCCTAATTGCTTAATAAAAGCTTCAGATTTTTCCACTTTCGTGAGCTTTTCTAACGTAATTTCTTCACCATATGCAATCCGTGAAGATAAACAAGCGAGAGCGGGTTTATCCCATGTCGGAAGATTTAGTTGTTTTGAAAGTTCACGAATTTCACCTTTAAAAAGACCTGCTTCTTGAAGTGGTCCTCGGGCACCATGCTCTTTAGCAGCTCTAATCCCTGGACGATGTTCACCTAAGTCATCAGCGATGAGGCCGTATACTACATTCGTAAACCTTTTTTGCTCCATGATTGGTTTTATTTCTTCAAACAATCCATTTTTACAATAATAACAGCGGTCTTCATCATTCTGACTATAACCTGGAATATTTAACTCAGAAGTTTCTATAACTTCATGGCGCGCCCCAAGTTGTTTCGCATATCGTAATGCTTCTTCTAATTCACTTAAAGGATATGTTTCAGAGTTCGCTGTTACCGCAAGAACTTTTTTGGGACCGAGAACATCCAAGGCTACCTTTAATAAGAGAGTACTATCAACTCCTCCTGAATAAGCAACAACAACACTTCCCATTTCTTTTAATATTTCTTTTAACTTTTCGTATTTTTCATATAACAAATTTCTCACCTCAATTTTAAGGGGTTCTCTAATTCTTTTATTATTCTCTCCATTTGTAAACATGAAGCAAGGAAGCCTTTGAATCAGTTACACCTAGCTTTTTATTCAACATTTTTTACTAATAATAAAAGT
>SKOL01000156.1 GCA_007120055.1 Anaerobacillus sp. | reverse complement strand
TAAGCGAGAAACTCTTCAGAGTGAAATGGAAGAGTTTGAAACGAAAGTAAGCACACTATGTAATCAATTATCGTTACAGTTCGATACTAAAAGTTATCAAAAAATGATTGAAAAGTTAACACAGTTATTAAAGAATGAAAAAGAAGTTGAAAGAAATTACGAAAGTCTCGTTCATCAACAAAATGAATTAATAGAAAAAAGGAAAACATTGCAAATTAAACGCCATCAATATAATACTGAAGTTGAAAAACTATTTAATATCGCTCAATTAAACTCAGAGGAAAGCTTTCGTCAAAAAGGGAAGGCGTGGAAAGAGAGTGTTCAAATAAACGAACGTCTTCGGGTTTTAAAAAGTCAAATTGCTCCGTTAGTTCGTAATGATGATGAGTTGATTAAATTAGAAAACGATGTGTTGAAAAGCAGCGACAATTTAGAAGAGGCGATTGAGCTATTAGAAAAGGAAGTTAGTTCGTATTGGCATCAAGAGAAGCAATTGCACGAACAATTAGCAGAGATCAAGTTAAAAATAAGAGAAATCGAAGATGGTAGCAGTTATTCCGAAGCGTTACATAATTTTGAAAATGAAAAGGGTATTCTAAAAGAAGAGGTAAGAAAATGGGCTCTTCATCGTACGGTTCAACTTTTAATTGAAAAGTCTAAAGCGGTGTATGAGAAAGAGAGGCAACCTCTCGTCATTCAAGAGGCAACAAAAATGTTTTCGTTTATGACGAATGACAGGTATCATCAGCTTTTTGCACCAGTTGGTGAACAAAGACTTTTCGTCGAACGTGAAGATGGTTTGAGGTTTGAACCTAATGAATTAAGTCAAGGAACACGTGAGCAACTTTATTTAGCGCTTCGTTGGGCACTAGCAACTGTTCATTCAAAGGACACAGCATTTCCGGTTTTTATTGATGATATTTTTGTCAATTTCGATATAAAGCGACGCACACAAGCAATAAGGTTGCTTCGGGAGGTCGCTGAAAAGCATCAAGTGATCTTTTTTACTTGTCATCCTTTCATCGCTTCAGAAATTACATCTAAATATCACCAAATGTCAACATAATATATTTATAAAAGCTTTTCATGTGAGCGCAGAACTGATAAAATCAGTTTGAACAGTTTTTACTGAACTATTACAGTATTGCTAAAGTGGAGGTTTTCCGGTTGTTAAATGATAAGCAAGATTCTTCTAAAAAAGATGAAAAAGAATGGGTAAAATATGAAGAAACAAAAGAACAATTTATACAAAGTATCGCCAAAAATATGAATTTATATGGGATTACTCCTTCTATAGGAAGGTTATACGGTGCTCTTTACTTTTCGGAAGATCCGATGACTTTAGACGATATGAGGGAAGCCCTTGGTATGAGTAAAACGAGTATGAGTACTGGTGTTAGATCCCTGCAAGATATGAAGATGGTTGAACCGGTATTTAGGAGAGGGATTCGAAAGGATTTGTATCGTACAGAAGAAGATTGGTATAAATCATTTTCAGCATTATTTTCGCGGACATGGAAAAAGGCGACTGAGACAAATATTGAGGAAATGGAAGAGGCAAAAGAAGAACTTGAGAAATTGTATGAACAAACAGATGATACGCAATTAAAAGAACGAATTACTGAAGACTTCCAAAGACTTGATTATGCAAAGGACTATTATGAGTGGCTACTTCGTTTCGTACAAGTTGTTGAAACTGGGAAAATTTTTGATTTGGTCCCCAAAACAAAGCCGAAATCATAAATCCTACTGATTAAAAGGTAGGATTTTTTTTATAACCAGATTTATAAGTGAATGTAGCGCCTACGAACTCGGTCACTTCAGTCAGGCAACTACCTTGAGTTACTTCTTTGTAGCTTTGCGACGAGTAACCGCAAGAGCACGATTCGGAAGCCAAAAAGCGACTTCTGTCAAAGGCCTTCCAGTGCCTTTCGCTCGCGACCAAGGCGCTTGCGCTTTTCTTATAGCATGTTCCCCCTTAAATTTAGGAGCCCAAGCTTGCCAAGTTTTCTTTAAGTTCGATAAAATAGAGGTAAGCTCTTACATTATGATCATAAAGGATGAGATAAAATGGAAAAATATATTATTAATTTAGTGGAGGATGAAAAAAACTTAGCTGAAATAATAAAAGCATATATGACTAGAGAAGGATGGGAAGTGCAGCACTTTCCAGATGGACAAGAAGCTTATGATGCAATTGATGAATCAAAGCCACATTTATGGGTATTAGACATTATGTTACCTAATATGGATGGTTATCAATTGTTAAAAGCGATTAAAACGAAACAAGATACACCAGTTATTTTTATCTCCGCTCGAGATAAAGATTTAGATCGCGTGCTAGGCCTAGAGTTAGGTAGTGATGATTATTTAGCAAAACCATTTCTACCAGAAGAATTAATTATACGTGTGAAAAGAATTTTATCAAGAGCTTACAACTCTTCTTCCCCACAACAACAAGAAGAGAAACGAGTAGAAGTGAACGGCTACTCCATTGACGCGAATACGAGAAATATTTATGATGGCAGTCAATTATTAGAGATGACTACGAAAGAGTTAGATTTAATTATTTTGCTGACGTCTAACATTGGAAAAGCCTTTTCGCGTGAAGAAATTATTGATTACGTCTGGGGTTCCGATTATTACGGATCTGAGCGTGCGGTAGATGATGTCGTGCGTAGAATTAGGAAAAAGTTACCGCGTCTTCATGTCGAAACACTTTACGGTTTTGGATATAGGGTTTTATCTTCATGAAGCAAGTAAATTTAACACAAAGAATTTGGTTATCTTTTATTTTATTGATTTTATTAGTTGGTCTTTTGATCGTTGTGATCTATCCAATCTCTTTAAAAACAACATTAACAGAAGAAACGTATCGCATTATTGAAAAGGAGCAAGATCGTTTTACTGGACCGAATCAAGCTCCTTTTGACCCGCGAGACACTGAGATTGACTTTATTGAGCGCAGGCAAGCTGAACGTTCTGTAGGACATATATTTTTTGTCGCTCAATACGGGATGCTTCAAGGTGATCACGTTCCAAGTGATGTAGTAAACGAGATGAGAGATCGAGCTGCTCAACAATTGACGGACCGAGGTAGGTATGAGTTAACTTATGGCGGTTCGACCTTATTTTATGTCATTTCAAAGGTTGATTCGATGGTTGGCGATGCCCATCATATAGCATTTATGTGGGATTCATATCGCGACCAAATGGTGAACCAACTATGGGAGAGACTTCTTTATATTTTAATATTAGCTAGTTTTGTTAGTCTTTTTCCAGCATTTTGGTTAAAAAATTATTTGCGACAGCCATTGTCTATATTAGGCAATCACTTTGAACAAATCTCTAACCGCAATTGGCAAGAGCCTTTTGAATGGAAAGGTGATCAAGATTTTCAAAAGCTGTCGTTTCAATTTGAACAAATGCGCCAAAACTTAATCAATTATGATAAAGCCCAAAAAACATTTATTCAACATGCGTCACACGAATTGAAGACACCGATTATGGTTGTGAAAAGTTATGCGAAATCTGTGAAAGATGGTGTTTTTCCACAAGAAAATCTTGAACAGGCGATGGATGTCATTATAGAAGAATCTAATCGAATGGAAAAAAGAGTGAAGGATATGCTTTATTTTACAAAGCTCGATTCTATTAAAGATGAAATTATTCATCGTGATGACATTGTTTTTGGTTCGATCGCCTATCAATTAGAAGAACGCTATCGAATACAAAGAAATGACCTGAGTTTTATAGTAGAAGGAGCTCAAGTGAAATTTACTGGTGACCGAGAACAAGTTCAAATTTTACTAGAGAATTTAGTTGAAAATGCGCTCCGTTATGCAGAGACAACGATTTGGATAAAAGCGGAAGTGGAAAATGATGAGGCAGTCGTCTTAACGGTAAAAAATGATGGAGAGCGTATTCCAAGTAAAGAATTGAGTCATATTTTTACTCCTTTTCGAAAAGGAAATAAAGGGCAGTTTGGCCTCGGTCTAGCAATTGTAAAAAGAATTGCTGAACTTCATGGTGGCTATCCAACGGTAAAAAATGATGAAGATGGTGTAAGCTTTAAAATCTTTCTACCATTATAGAGTTTTGTAAAGAAGCGGAGGTGCAACAATGCGAAAAGGGATTGTTCATTATAATACCGGTGAAAAAATAGATGGTTATTTACTCATTAAATCTGCTAATAAAGGGCTAGCGAGTAATGGTAAGCCATTTTTAACGTTACAATTAGGCGACAATACAGGAGACATTGAAGCGAAGCTATGGGATTGCAATCCAGAAGATGAGAC
>SKOL01000085.1 GCA_007120055.1 Anaerobacillus sp. | reverse complement strand
TTAAATAGAGTAATTCATTAATTAGATCTGAACAGATTTGAGATAAATAATCTTTAGTATTTTTTTTTAGTCAGGATGAATTAAAATTTCATGAATTTTACTAATAATATGATTTTTTAATTCTTGGGAACTGATAAATTGAACTTAAATATTAGCTGTTGATATTTTATTAATAATCATACATTGAATGACCAGAAATTCAACATTATATAAAGAATTCAGATTATTTTCTTCAAAATAGAATAGGGGGGTAATTAAGTGTATTTAGGTATAGATATTGGTACAACAAATTGTAAATTAGGATTAGTAGATAAAGCCGGAAGAGAACTGGAGCCTAGTACATTCAAAACACCTGTTATATCTCCTGTTAAGGGGTGGGCTGAGTATGATTGTAATGCACTATGGGATCTACTTTCGAATTCTATAAAAAAGCTTATTAATTATTATAATTGTAAAGATACTCTTAAGGGAATAGCGATAAGCAGTCAAGGTGAATCCGGACTACTTGTGGATGAGAATGGAAATCCATTAATGAATGCAATTGCTTGGTATGACGAGCGAACAAAGCTTATGATTGATGACTGGGAAAACAAAATAAACTCTGAGGAAATGCGTAAGATAACAGGCATTGAACCTAATTATATTCACAGTCTTTTTAAAATACAGTGGATTAAAAAAAATTTACCTTCTTTATATAAAAAAGCTCATAAATGGCATTGTCTTTCAGATTTTTTCGTTAGAAAAATGACGGGTGAAATAATTATGGACCATTCCTTAGCTTCAAGAACTATGTTATTTGATATACGACGAAAAAAATGGTCGAATAAACTGCTTAATGTAGCTGAAATAGATATTCAACTTTTACCTACTCCTGTTCCATCTGGGAAAATTATAGGGACCTTAAAAGAAAGTATTACTAAAGATTGGGGTATCAGTAATGATATTGTAATTGTTTCAGGTGGTTTCGATCATATGGTAGGGTGTTATGGATTAGGAGCTAATAAGGAGAACCAAGCTGTTATTTCTATTGGTACAACAGAATCACTATGTTTATATTCAAAAAAACATAACGATAATCATTACCCTGGCTTTTCACAAGGGAGGCATGTATTTAGTAATTCTTATTACATTTTAGGAGGGATGCCATCAGGAGGAGAGACAATTGAATGGGCCATTCAAACGATTTTAAATCATGAGAAAGTGGATGCTGTTGGATTTGACAAAGTAAGAAAAGCACTAAGGGAAAGTAACCTAGGAAGTAATGGAGTTTTATTTCTTCCGCATTTAAAGGGTTGTGTGACTCCAATTGTTAATTCGTCATCAAGAGGCATGTTTGTGGGCCTATCAAACCAAACAACTACTAAAGATTTACTTCGATCTATAACTGAAGGTTTATGTTTTGAATTTAAATTGATTTCTGATCAATTTAAGGGAGGTGATTTAGAATCATTTATAGTAATAGGAGGTGGTGTGAAAAACGAAGAGTGGATGCAAATTAAAGCGGATGTTTTAAATAAGAAAATTATAGCTTTAGATATTAAAGATGCCGTTATTTTTGGTGCGGCTAAGTTAGTGGCAGATGCTTTGGAAGAAACAATAGAATTAAATGAAAAAGTAAGAAATAAAGTTTATTACCCTAATTATGAAAATGTTAGTAAGTATAATCATATTTACACAAAATCATATACCAAATTATATGAACTTAATAACAAAATTTTAAGGGGGAGATAGTTGTAATGGGATTAGTACCGATGCACGAAGTTTTAGATAAGTCATATAAAGAACACTATGGAGTGCCAGCTTTTAATGTGTTTAATTTAGAATTTGCAAAATCTGTTATTGAAACTGCAACACAATATAATGCTCCGGTAATAGTTTCTGTTCATCCGGTTGAATTTGAATATGCAGGGATTGAAGAAATTACAGGGATAGTTAAAAGTTTAGCGAGTAAGACACATATACCAGTTGTACTACATTTAGATCATGGAGATAGTATTGAGACCGTTATGAAGTGTATTTATCATGGATTTACTTCTGTTATGTATGATGGTTCTAAGTTACCTTTAGAACAAAATATATCTAACACAAAAGAAATTGTGAGAATTGCTCATATGGTTGGTATAGATGTTGAAGGTGAAGTTGGATTAGTTGGTGGTGCAGAGGGAGATGATTATGCACATACAGATGAATTAAACGAAGACCAATTAACAGATCCGACAATAGCTACAGAATTTGCTGAACAAACAGGGGTAGATTCGTTAGCTGTTGCTATTGGAACAGCACATGGCTTATATAAAGGCGAACCTAAAATTGATGTTGAAAGATTACAAAAAATATATGAAGTTACTAATATACCATTAGTATTACATGGTGGTTCCGGTACTCCGGACCATGTTATCAAAGAGGTAATTAAATATGGAATTTCCAAAATCAATATTGCGTCAGAGTTAAAATATGCATTTTATAAATCATTGAAAGATAATCTGAAGGATGACTATGAGCCAAGAAATTTCATAGGGGTAGCGAATGAAGCTTCCAATCAACTTGTGAAAGAAAAATTGGAGTTATTTGAAACGATAAATAAAGCAACTAAATAGTTAGGAGGTTATTATGATGAATAACAAATTATTACTCTTTAGTATCTTTGTGATATTTATACTTCTTGTGGGTTGTAGTCAAGGAACAAACTCTAATGATACAAGTAATGAAGCTGAAACTGAGAATAATGGTACAGGGGCTAATCAAGAGCAATCAATGGATGAAAAAGAGGTGGAATTAACGCTTTGGTTTGGTCGAGAAGATTTTATCCCTGATGATGCTTTTGAACAATTTAAAGCTGATAATCCAAATATTAAAATAACTATAGATGTTATTCCACTTGAAAATGCTACCGAAGAATTTATAAGAGCTAGTAGAGCAGGTAACCAACCAGATATTGTTCAAGTTCCTTTTGATAGGACAAAAATATTAGCGGACCTCCAGTTACTTTTGGATATGACAGACCACTTATCACAATGGGAACAAGAAAATCCAGATTCTTATAATGCAATGATTAATTTAGCATGGGATATGGCGAGTAATGAGGGAACTCCTTTTGGTGTAACAGTTCATGCCGGCCCTTTTTGGTACGTGTATAATAAAAATTTATTTGAAGAAGCGGGATACAGTGAACCACCTGAAACATGGGACGATGTATTAGAAATTGGTGAAACTATTAGTGATGGCGATACCATTGGCTTTTCTGTAATAGGAAGTAGAGCGCATGATCCAGTTTGGTTTTTGTCCACTTTTATGGCTATGGGAGGGCAATTTGATAATGGTGTTCCACAGTTGAATTCTGATACTGGAGAATATATATTAAATTTTTATCAACAACTAGCGGGTAAGGATATTACTAATAGAAACACTATTGCGTGGGATTCTAATAATATGCGTGCAGCGTTTATAACTGGCAAAGCAGCGCAAGCATTAATAGGGGATAATATTTTTCCTACCATTCAGGAAGCTATGAGCTATAACGAAGATTGGGGGGCAACACCACCGCCGGTTAGACCTGGTGGAGAAAACGAGGCGACATACATGGCTTTAGGGTGGCCATACCTTGTAAGCGATAAAACAGAGCATCCTGAAGCAGTTTTAAAAGTATTACAATATTTATCATCAACTGAAATTGTGAAAGATGTTGCAGTACGTTATCAACCAACAACGAATATTGATGTGTTAAGTCATCCAGAATATTTGAAAGCAAAACCTTGGGCGTCAGAATTTGAAGATGCATTTGCTCAACTTCAACCACTCCCATCACATGAAAAACAAAGCAATATATATGAAGTATTATTAGATGCTATGCAAGAAGCTATACAAAATCCGAGCTCGGATGCTAGAACGATGGCGGAAAAATATCAAGAACAAATTGATCGAATAGTGCAGTAAATTAATAGAATGGGCTGTCTCAAAACAAACTGTCAGACACCGTTAAGTACCAAAATATAGACGGATATAAAATCTATACATCTATATTTAGTAGTAACGCGTGGTGTCAGACACTTTTGGGACACCCCCTTTTAGAAGATATGGGGTGAGAATGTGGATTTTAGTTATAAACAACTTAAGAAAAAATCTGTTCCTTATATGTTATTAATACCTTCAATGTTATTTGTACTAGGAATTTTAGGATATGGTGTTGTTTATGGGGTAGTGATATCACTATTCGAAGTTAATGTGTATAGTTTAGAGACTCCTTTTGTTGGTTTGAAAAACTATATTTATCTATTTCAAAATCCTACGTTTATAAATTCATT
>SKOL01000030.1 GCA_007120055.1 Anaerobacillus sp. | reverse complement strand
TTTTAAAGAGAGTCAACACGAAGACTTCAAACAAAATACAACCTCTTAAAGAGACGATGGAAAAGACAGAAATTCGGCTCATTCAATCTGCTTTATCAGAAACCAATTGGAACATAAAGGATGCAGCTAAATTACTATGTATCCCCCGACAAACGTTACAATATAAAATTTCAAAATACAATCTCAAAGGTGCCGAATAATCGGCATCTTTTCTTTTGTCCTTGTGCCGAAAATCCAGCACAAAACAAGCCGTAGTTTCATAATGAGTTTTTTTTAATAGTGTCGCGCTCAATTGAAGCTTACTGCGACCGATTTCAATGCATTACATAGTAATTATCTTGGTTTAAAAACTCAAAAATCAACTTGGCACACTTATTGCATTATATTTAAGTGTACATTACAAAGAATGTAGGAGGTCATTTGTTTGAGATACGATTTATACAAACCGAAAAGGCATTGGAAAGAGATTGAATTATGGAAAGATGTTACAGATGAACAGTGGAATGATTGGATTTGGCAACTAACGAATACGATAAAAACGGTGGAAGATTTAAAGAAAGTCGTTAACCTTACGGAAGATGAAGAAGAAGGCGTTCGAATATCAACAAGGACGATACCGTTAAATATAACACCTTATTACGCTTCATTAATGGACCCAGACGACCCGCGCTGTCCGATTAGGATGCAATCTGTTCCTATTTCAGCTGAAATCGAAAAGGAAAAATACGATAAGGAAGATCCATTATCAGAAGATGAGGATTCACCAGTACCAGGCCTTACTCACCGCTACCCTGATCGCGTGTTATTTTTAGTCACTAACCAATGTTCTATGTATTGTCGTTACTGTACGAGAAGACGCTTCTCCGGACAAATTGGGATGGGGGTTCCTAAAAAACAATTAGATGCTGTCATTAACTATATTAAAGAACACGAAGAGATTCGTGACGTCTTGATCTCTGGTGGAGACGGATTACTCATTAATGATCAAATCTTAGAGTATATTTTGAAAAATTTACGCAAAATTCCTCATGTTGAAATTATTAGAATTGGGACTAGAGCGCCTGTCGTCTTCCCACAAAGAATTACCGAAGATTTATGTAACATGTTGAAAAAGTATCACCCGGTTTGGATTAACACTCACTTTAATACATCATTAGAAATTACCGAAGAATCGAAAAAAGCTTGTGAAATGTTAGCAAATGCAGGAATACCTTTAGGAAATCAATCTGTTATTTTAAAAGGAATTAATGATAGTACGTCAATCATGAAGAAGTTAATGCATGACCTCGTAAAAATACGAGTTCGTCCGTACTATATTTATCAGTGTGATTTATCAGAAGGGATCGGTCACTTTAGAGCCCCTATTTCAAAAGGGTTAGAAATTATCGAAGGCCTTCGTGGTCATACATCTGGATATGCCGTACCTACCTTTGTGGTTGACGCTCCAGGAGGCGGGGGGAAAATTTCTGTCCAGCCGAATTACATCATTTCTCAAAGTGCTGAAAAAGTGATATTGAGAAACTTTGAAGGTGTGATTACTTCCTACCCGGAACCGAATAATTACGAAAGCGGATCAGCGGATGAATATTTTAATGAATACTATAATATTAAAGAAGAAGAAACAACTACTGGAGTTCATGCTTTAATGAAAGAGCAAAAGTCGACGTTAGTTCCTAATGGGACGCAGAGGATCAATAAACGTAAAAATTATGAAACTGATAATAGTCATGCTTCATTAAAGGATAAACGCAAAAAAAGAGATTTATTGAAAGAGAAAAAGTGGAAATCAAAAACAGAAAAAGAACGAGATACCTTGAAGGAAAAAGCATAAATAGAGGGAGTTCCTAAAGTGTCTGACACCACACGTAACTAGGTAATATAGAAAGATAGTTTTAACATCTGTCTATATTTCGGTGCCTAACGGTGTCTGACACTTTGTTTTGGAACACCCTTCTTTTATTTTATTACATTTTTCGTCCATACGTTCATGTCTTCCAAACCAGAAGATATGACACAGTTTTTAATAAGAGTTCCTTCGAAATGATAACCAAGTCGCTTTACTGTCATATTCATGCCAACGGAAACGGATCTTGTAATCGAATAAAACATATATACACCACGAGATATAAGAACTTTTTCTAATTCAATAATGATATGGGTTAATAATTGCTGTCCCCGATAGGCTTGGTCTGTAGCACAGTCGGTAATTTCTGCGCCACCATAAGGTGTTAACATTGCTGAAGCTGCTGCAACTACTTTCCCATCGATTTTTGCAATAACAAAAATATATTTTTCAGCCTCAATCACTTCTTTTAAATAGTTTACATCAAAAATGTTCGTTGGATATTGATCAAATACTTTTTTATATAATTCTGTTAACCCTTGTAAGTCATCTTCACATAATCTTTCAATCGCTACATCTTTTGGTTTTATGATGTCTTCAAAATTTTTTGTATCGTTACTTACGATTTGTAATACTTCTTTATTTTTTTCGTTAGAATTCGATCGACTTCTTTCATTATTAAAAAACTTTGACACTAAAACTGCATCTTCACCATCAAAAAAACGTGCCATCGTACCTTCAATTTTATAATTTGCTGCTGCAAAAAAACTCAAATATTGCTTTTTCAAATAAATAAAAGTTTTACTTAAATGTTCTTTTTCCTCTAACTTATTTAATTGTTCCAAAACGTCTTTCGGTTCAGATACTACATAGGCGACGATACGATCACTATCCTTATCGACTTCAATAATGTTTTGATTATTTTTCACATTTCCACCTCAACTACTAAGCATGTTTTTTCCTACATTCAAATATAATATTATGGATAAAATATCCCACCATTAACTTAATACGTCAAAGTTGGTGAAATACCTTCAAAAGCTGATCAGAATTTTTAAATTCTATATAAATAGTGTAGTTATCTGTTATGAACGTTTTGTATGAAAATCGTTCGACAATTATTTACATCTTAACTGATGAGAAACTGTCACAATAGATTTGTATGAAAAAAGGTGGGTAATTTTCTGAACGAGCCTCTAAAAGTCGATAGAGTTTTACAGCGAAGAGAGGAAGATTGCCCTCCTTTTTCATGTTAGATGTGGTGATGCTTCGTCATGCAGATTTTGTATGTAATTTTACGAAGAAGATATTTGCAGATTTTAAGCTATATTTGTAAAAAAATGTCTGAAGTTAAAAAATTCTAAAATAAAAAGATCGCTATCATCTCGTGTTAAGATGAAACAAGAAAAGTTTTTTCTAAGTTTTGGAGGAGGTTCATTATTATGGTAGTTAAATTACTTATTGAACAATTTATTTTAGAAAAGGAAACTAAGCCCTCAAACGTCAATGAACTATTAGATTTCGCTTCTTTATGCTACTTAAATAATACATATTCGATTTCAGAATATCGTATGCTTTTCCGTGAATTAATGTTAAGAGGAGCAACCAAACCTGAATACTACATTGACGAAGAGCTTTGCGAACAAATCGTTTAAAATAATTGAATAATGCTTTAATAATAAAGGGGCTATCCCAAACAAGTGTCAGACACCGTCAGGCACCAAATATAGACGGATAATAAATTTATACGTCTATATTTAGTGATTTTTGCCTGGTGTCAGACACTTATGGGAAAGTCCCTTTTTAATTCATTAATACTGAATGGATAATGTATCGTTACCTTTCACTTCATATTTAGTGCCGTGAACGATAAGCGGAGTAGTTACATCAGCTTCATTCGTGATTTGAATCGTTTCATCGGTAACATTTATATTTAATAATGCACCTCTAAAGACGATTTTAAATGAAAATGACTTCCACTCTCCTGGAATAAACGGATTTAAAATTAATTGGTTGTTTTTAACCTTTAAACCACCGAACCCTTGGACAACACTCATCCACGTTCCAGCCATACTTGTTGTGTGACAACCATCTTCTGTGTCGTTGTTATAATTATCTAAATCAAGACGCGCTGTACGTAAATACATTTCATACGCTTTGTCTTTATAACCTAGTTCACAAGCTAAAATCGAATGGACACACGGTGATAATGATGATTCATGAACGGTCATTGGCTCATAAAAATCAAAGTTTTTCTTTTTTGTTTCCATATCAAATTCATCATTTAAAAAGTACATTCCTTGAAGTACATCTGCCTGTTTAATAAAGCATGAGCGTAAGATGCGATCCCATGACCAATTTTGGTTTAACGGGAGATGCTTTTCGTCTAAGTCTTTTACGTGTATTAACTCTTTATCAAGGAAACCGTCTTGCTGTAAAAATACTCCTAATTCTTCATC
>SKOL01000174.1 GCA_007120055.1 Anaerobacillus sp. | reverse complement strand
ATTGTATAAATGTTATATTAATTTAGCATTATTAAGTGAGCGCCTATAGTGAAATGGATATCACACGAGATTTCGGCTCTCGGATTCTGGGTTCGAATCCTGGTGGGCGCGCCATACATAAAAATTATTAAGACTTTAGGATTGTTCCTAAGGTTTTTTTTGTATGCTAGTTGGTTTGTTGGTTAGGACCTCGTCCAACTTTACATGTGAGTTGGTGACGATGCATTTTCATGAGGGTTTGTATCTATTTAATAAGATTTTTTTAACTAATTCCTTCTTATTTAATTGTATTTCATAATTTTATGTTATATTAAAACTATAAATATTTTCTAAAAAGTCCGATTATAAAATCTATTGGCTATTGTAGCTAAGTTTTGAATATGGAGGCAGCAACGTTTGAATAGTTTTAGAAATTTGCCGATACGTTGGAAAATTACATTTCTGTCTGTAGGAATAGTTATTTTCTCATTATTAGTTGGTGGAATTATTCTTTTAGGCTATATGGCCGAGAAAAAGGAAGAAGAACTTTCACAAACAACGTTAATTACTGCTCAATTAGTAGCGCAGTATAAAACCGTTCAAGATGAAATTAACAAGATAAATGCATCAGAAGTTTTACAGCCGATTGCTGAAAAGATTCGAGTTATAAATAACGCAGATTATATCGTCATATTAAATATGGATCGTATTAGGTTAACTCACCCGATCAAAGAGCGAATTGGAACGACGTTTTATGGTGGGGACGAAGACCCAGCTTTTTCAGAACATATTTATACATCAAAAGCGATAGGGGAAAACGGTTATACGGTTCGCTCGTTTGTTCCGATCATTAATGAAAATAGTGAGCAAGTAGGTGTAGTAGTTGTTGGTAATGTGTTACCTACTTTAAAGGAACTAATGATCGATATAGGTAATTCTATGGTAGGAGTTTTTGTTATCGCTTCCATTTTTGGTATGTGGGGTGCTTGGTTGTTAGCAAACCACATAAAAAAACAAACGTTTCATATCGAACCTGATCAATTGGCAAGAGTATTAGTGGAACGTACAGCAACCTTTAATGCAATTAGAGATGGCGTTATTGCGATTGATCAAGACGAAAAAATTACTGTTATTAATCAATCTGCTAAGGAAATTGTTAATGCTAAAGGTGATGTGGTTGGTCGTAAAATACAAGAGGTAATTCCGGATACGAGACTGCCTGAAGTATTAAATATACAAAAACCGTTGTTACAGCGAGAGTTTTTTATTCAGGATAGAGCAATTTTGAGTAATAGAATCCCTATAAAATTACAAGGGAAAACCATTGGAGCTGTAGCTATTTTCCAGGATAAAACGGAAGTAACGAGGTTAGCTCAAGAGCTTACAGGTGTTCAAGCTTTTGTCGATGCACTAAGGGTACAAACACACGAATATTCTAATAAGCTTCATACTATTGCTGGTTTAATTCAATTAGATCAAGGAAAAAAAGCGTTAGATTATATATTTGAGTTGTCAGAAGAGCATTCTGAACTTACGACGTTAATTACTAGGCAAATTCATGATGATAGTTTAGCGGGGCTACTCTTAGGGAAGCACAGCCGTTGTAAAGAGTTGGGTATTCAGTTGAATTTCGATTATGATAGTGTTTTTATTAATTATCCAGAAGGTACGACCATTCATGACTTAGTGATTATATGCGGGAACTTACTTGATAATAGTATCGATGCCTTGGTAGATACAAATGAGGCTACCAAACAAATTTTATTTTCAATTAAAGAAGGAGAGGAATTTTTAACGATAAAAATAAGTGACAACGGTGAAGGAATCCCAGAAAAAATTAAAAATAAGATTTTTAATAGAGGGTTTTCAACAAAGGGAAATGAGGGCAGAGGTATTGGCCTTTTCCTAATAAAAGCAATTATTGATCGTGTTGAAGGGAAAATAGATATAAAAAGTGAGAGAGAACAAGGGACAGACTTTACGCTGCAAATTCCAATGAAAAGGAAAGTGGGGGCTAAATATGAAGCAGCAAAGTAAAGAACAGCAAATACGGATTTTATTAATTGAAGATGACCTTATGGTTCAAGAGGTAAATCGGATGTTTGTTGAAAAAGTAAAAGGGTTTACAGTTGTTGGGGTTGCTGCAAACGGTAAAGAAGGCAGGGAAAAAGTAAAGGAACTACAGCCTGATTTAGTCTTACTTGATATTTATATGCCTAAAGAAGATGGTTTACAAACGATTTCAGAATTACGACAAGAACAACTGGATGTTGACATTATCGCTGTTACTGCTGCAAATGATACGTTAACTGTAAAAAAGCTATTAAGATATGGTGTCGTAGACTATATTGTAAAGCCATTCACCTTTGAACGATTAAAGCAAGCTTTGGATCAATATAAAGAAATGTATGACAAACTTAGGAAAACCGATAAAATTTCTCAAGACAAACTTGATGAAGTAATGCAACAAAAAGAACAAAATAAACAGGGAGAATTACCAAAAGGTTTACATTCGGTTACTCTAAAGCAAATTTTAGACTTTTTAGAACAAATTGATTGTCCGAAGTCTGCTGAGGAGATTGGTTCAGAAGTAGGGCTAGCAAGGGTTACAGTTCGTAGGTATTTAAATTATTTAGAGTCAACGAAAAAGGTAGAAATGGAGTTAACGTACGGAACGATCGGTAGACCAATTCAACTTTATCGTCTAATTAAATCGGATAATGAGGTTCGCTCATGAAGGGATTACTTTCAATTGTATTATTCCTTTTCGGAGGAATTATTACTGCAATTTATATAGGGTTTGGTTTCCAAACAAATTCCCAAACAGCTGTAGTTGATGAAGAGTTAGTTGGTCTTCATGAAAAATATACTTTGAAATTTAGTCATGTCGTTGCTCGAAATACTCCAAAGGGTTTGGCGGCTGCCTATTTTGCTGAGCTAGTTAAAGAAAAAACCAATGGTTGGGTAGAGGTACAAATTTTTCCGAATGGTGTGCTTTATAGTGCTCAAGAAGAGTTTGAAGCATTAAAAAGAGGCGATGTAAACATGATTGCGCCGGCTTTTTCTGAAGTGACACTTCATGATGAAAAATGGATCGCTTTTGATTTACCTTTCCTATTTGATAATGAGCAAATGGTTGAACAAGCTTTTAACGGAAGGGTCGGGGAGTTGCTATTAAAAAGTATTGAAACAAAAGGGTATAAAGGTTTAGCCTTTTGGGATAATGGTTTTAAGCAATTAACGAATAATAATAGACCGGTTGTTAATCCAGAAGATATTAAAGGATTATCTTTTCGTGTCATGCCTAGTGAAGCACTGTTTAAAACATACAGAATACTTGGGGCGCGTGCACGTACATTTCCATTTAATGAAGTCTACAATGTTTTACAAGATGGAATCGTTGATGGACAAGAAAATACGCTTTCTAATATTTATTCAAAAGGTTTTTATAAACAGCAAAAATATATGACAATAAGTAATCATAATTATTTAGGCTATGTAATATTAGTCGATCCGATTTTTTGGGATACAATACCGGAAATTTATCAAGAAAGTATTCAAGAAGCAATTGATGAAGTTACTGTATGGCTAAGAGAACACGCCAAAGAATTAAACGAAGATATGTTTCTAAGAATTTCCAGTACCGGTATAACAGAAATACACGAATTATCCGAAGACGAAAAGAAACAATGGCTTAAAGAATTAAAACCGATTTATGATGAATATGAACCGATTATTGGTGACGAGTTAATGAAGGAAATACGAAAGGTTCAAGGATATTGATGTAATATCTAATTATATTGCACTAGAGTGAATTTCATAATTACCAAAAATGAGCCACATCAAACAATATATAGTTTGCGAATGGTTTTGACGCAACTATATATTGATCTTATTGGCTAAGATAACCGAATTATGAAATTCATTGACTATAATATAAATTTATTTTTTACTAACACAAATAAGCCATAAGACAAATCGTTGTCTTATGGCTTATTTGTGTTAGTTTTTGTGTCAAAGTTGGACAGTTGATTTGTTGGTTAGTTGTTAGTTGGTTAGGACACCCAACCGGCTTTTCATGTTAGATCGTGGCGACATGCATGCCGCCATGAAGGTTTTGTATGAAAAAAGCGGGGCTTTTGCGAACGAACGTCTGAGATTCGTTAGAAGGTCAAGGTGGAGTGAGGGAAAGCACCCGCCTTTTCTATATTAGATGGTGACGTTTATCTTCATGATGTTTGTATAAAATTATGTTTCGCTGACGGGTTAAATTCCGTGACCAAAATGAACAAAAAGACCTTTATGTTCAAATTATGACGAAATTAATAATATCTTATATAATTTGAATAGTTAGAAAATAACAAAAATATTTAAAGGGGGATGACAAATGAAGAAATTTAAACGTGGTCTTTTCACAGCTGTAGCAGGAATTTCGTTATTATTTGCTGCTGCATGTGGTGGCGGTGAAGAAACAGGAGGAAGTGAATCTGATTATCCGACTACTGTAACAATTGGAACTGCTTCTCAAGGTGGGTTGTATTACATTTACGGTTCAGGGCTTGGTGAATTACTTAGTAATGAACTTAATATTAGTTCAAACGTCGAAGTAACTGGCGGCCCAGTTCATAACATGCAATTAGTGCAAAGTAAAGATCAAGATGTCGGTTTAGTAACGTTAGGACCAGCTTATGAAGGATTTAAAGGTGAAGGTGAATGGACTGGTGGACAAAAGCTAGAAGATGTTCGAATTGCTTTTCCGATGTACACAACTCCTTTCCACTGGTGGTCAACAGACCTAAATATTAATTCAATTGATGATATTAGTACGAAGCGTAACGTTGGTGTAGGTCCTTCTGGTGGTACATCTGGAACATACTTACCGATGATCCATGATTTATTGGGAGTTGACGCTAATGCAGTTCAAGCTGGTGCAAGTGATATGGTCAGTCAACAAATGGATGGTCAGTTAGATGTCATTGGTTTTGCTGCAGGTGTTCCAATCCCGGCAGTACAGGAAGTTTTAGCACAACGTGAAGTTAGTTTGTTTGGTATCTCTGGTGAACAACGTTCCAAAGTAATTGAGAACCTTCCATATTTTGATGAGTATACAATTCCTGGTGGAACGTATGAGCAAATCCCTGAAGATATTGAAACGATTGCAATGTTTAACTTCGGGATCGTTCATGCAGATGCTGATGAGCAGTTTGTTTACGATTTAGTAAAGGCTTACCATGAAAATAACGACTTTATGGTTTCTACAGCAAGAGCTGCACAAGAAGCACTTCCAGAAGCGATCTTAAATAATACAGTAGTTCCATTGCATCCGGGAGCTATTCGTTATTATGAGGAAATTGGAATTGATCTTCCAGATTCAGTGAAGTAATAAAAGCATTCATTAAAGAGACTGATTGTTAGTATGTGAAGCATACTTACAACAGTCAGTCTCTTTTTCTATTTCATGTTATATGATGTTTTTTAAAATAATTGTTTATAAGAGTGAATTTCATAATTACCTCAATTGAGCCATATCGAACTATAAGTAGTTGCGAGAGGTTTAGCGCAACTACTTAGTTACTTAATGGCGATAATATTGAACTATGAAATTCTTTAATAAAAAATTGAACGAGACGCTTCATGTCGTCTTTACACAATTTCATCTATGGTTGGAGATTAGGCTATAAAAAGATTTAGGTACTAGGATATAAAACAATTATTTTAAAAAGCATAGTACCTGAGTGAATTTCATAATTACCAAAAAAGAGCCACATCACGCAATATATAGTTTGCGAATGGTTTTGACGCAACTATATATTAATCTTAGTGGCGTTAATAATGAATTATGAAATTCATTGACCTACAAACTAAGCTTAAGGAGGGGTTTTCATGACAGAAGAAGAAAAGAAATCGATACTAAGTGATGAGCAGGCAAAAGAAATGGAACAACAAGCAGAAGTGGCTTCTACAGCTCGTGACTTAAAAGGTATCGTAAAAATTGCATTTGTTGTTATTGCTGTAGTCGGTGCACTTTTTCATCTTATAGTATTAAATTTTTACCCGATTGATCCATGGCTTTTCCGGAGCATTCACTTAGCTTTTGGCGCAATTTTAGCATTAATGCTTTTTAAGGGATCGAGAAAAGGAACAAACAGAGTTTCCATCATTGATTGGGCCTTAATTTTAGGTATTATATTTATTACTGCATACATTTATATGAACTTAACGACATTACTTTTCCGTTTTGGTGTTATGCCTACAGCAATGGATTCATTTGTTGCGTTGCTTGGATTAGTGATCGTATTTGAAATTACAAGAAGAACAAGTGGTTGGACTTTACCAATTTTAGCAAGTGTTTTTATTGCTTATGCATTTCTTGGTCCTTATCTACCTGGTATATTAAACCATCGCGGTTATAGTTGGGATCGTTTTGTCACTTATATTTTTGGGTTAGACGGAGTTTTTGGAGTGACATTAGACGTATCTTCGAAATATATTTTACTATTTATTATATTTGGAGCTTTTCTACAAATGTCAGGTGTTGGTCGTTATTTTATCGACTTTTCGTTCTCACTTGCAGGAGGAATGCGTGGTGGCCCTGCAAAGGTTTCGGTACTCTCTAGTGGATTAATGGGGATGATGAACGGAACATCTGCAGGGAACGCAGTTGCAACTGGATCATTAACAATTCCGTTAATGAGAAGAGTAGGCTATCCAGGAAGGTTTGCAGCGGCAACGGAAGCGACCGCATCCGCCGGTGGACAAATTATGGTGCCGATCATGGGGGCAGGTGCCTTTATTATGGCTGAAATCACCGGCATTCGTTATCATGAAATTATTATTGCTGCAACGATACCGGCTTTACTGTATTTCCTATCAGTATATTTTATGGTAGATTTTCAGGCGATAAAAAGTGGAATGCGTGGATTACCACGAAAAGAACTCCCTTCTTTAAAAGGAGTGTTCAAACAAGCGTATTTATTTATTCCAATCATTCTTTTAATCGGTAGTTTATTAAGTGGGTATAGTGTTATCCGTTCTGGTACAGTGGCGATACTTGCTTGTTTGGTTATTAGTTGGGTTACACCAGATAACAAAATGGGACCGAAAAAAGTTATAGAAGCCTTAGTATTAGGGATGAAAAATACAATTCAACTTTTAGCAGTTTGTGCAACTGCCGGAGTGATCGTCGGTGTTATTGCTTTAACAGGAGTTGGGCAGCGATTTAGTTCAATGTTACTCGGTATTGCCGATACAAATATGTTACTCGCTTTAGTTTTTGCAATGTGTATTTCAATTATTTTAGGTATGGGTATGCCAACAACAGCCGCTTATGCTGTAGCAGCATCAGTAGTTGCGCCAGGACTTGTTTCGATGGGTATCCCATTATTGACAGCTCATATGTTTGTATTTTACTTTGCGGTAATGTCAGCAATTACACCACCAGTAGCGTTAGCAGCGTATGCAGCAGCTGGTGTAGCTGGAACCGATCCGTTTAAAACCGGTGTCACCGCTTTTAAATTAGGAATTGCCGCGTTCGTTGTACCGTATATGTTTTATTATTCACCACAGTTGATGATGGAAGGTAGCAGTGGTGGAATAGCGTTAGCAGTAGTTACTGCAGCTATTGGGATTTATTTCTTAGCAGCGGCAGTCCAAGGCTGGTTTGCTAAAAAAGAGGCTGGTATAATTGTTAGAGTTTTATTAATAGCTGCAGCTTTATGCTTAATTAATGCAAATTTATTATTTGATGCGATTGCAGCTTCGATTATAATTGTTGCAATTTTATACCAGAAAATGATTCAAAAAGATAAAGATGATGATATAACGAAAAAAGAAAGTATAGCTTAAAAGTAAATTAATTCATAATTAGTCAGCTCCGTTTTGGATACTATAAATGTAAGCGTGTGAAGACGCAATTACATTCCGTATAGTTCCTAAGGGGCTGATATTTTTTGTGTGTAAATCGACTGGATTTTTCATGTTGTCTAATTTACATTCAAGTTGTTTCCGAAGATATTTCATCATGAGGGTTTTCTGCGAAAAAAGGTGGATGATTTCGTGAATGAGCCTCTGAGATTCGTTAGAAGGTCAAAGCGAAGTGAAGGAAATCATCCGCCTTTTACATTTTGGATAGTGTATGGAATGCCGTCATGACGGTTTTGTATAAAAATTCATGAAAGCTATTGACATATAATAATAACGTGTTATTATACATTATTATGAATAATAATTAATTAAATGTTAAAAAGAAAATTTGGGGGTAAATTAAAATGAAAAAGAAAATTGTATTATTTGCACTTTTATCTGTATTATTAGTAGGCTTATTAGCTGCTTGTGGTTCAAATGACGATAATGTATTAGTCATGGGAACTTCTGCGGACTATCCACCTTATGAGTTCGTTGATACAGCTGTAAGCGATGAAATTATCGGTTTTGATATTGATATTGCCAATTACATTGCTGACAAATTAGGATTTGAACTTAAAATTGAGGACATGGATTTTAATGGTTTAGTTCCATCGCTAACGAACAACCGAGTTGATTTTGTTTTAGCAGGTATGACACCTACACCTGAGCGTCAAGAAAACGTTGATTTTTCAGACATCTACTATGTAGCACAGCAAACGATTGTAACAAAGCAAGATAGTGGGATTACTAGTCTGGACGATCTAGCAGGAAAAACACTTGGTGTTCAATTAGGATCTATTCAAGTAGGGCTTGCTAATGATATTGCAGAAGAAGTTGGTGACATCGAAATCACAGAACTTAACCGAATTAATGATTTAATTCAAGAGTTAAAGAGTAATCGTATTGACGCAGCAATTATTGAGGATACTGTTGGAGAAGGACATATTGCAGTAAACCCTGAATTAACATCATTTATTATTGAAGATGAAAGTGAAGCAGGTTCGGCGATTGCCTTTCCTAAAGATAGTGAATTAAGAGATCAATTTAATGAGATTCTTCAAGAAATGTTTGAAAATGGTAAGATGGATGAACTTGTTATGAAGTGGTTTTATCCTGAAGAGGAATAAATTTTAAATTAATTAGAGAGGAATGAGATAGGCATGAATTTGGATTTTTCCCAAATCGTGCCTTCTATCCCTTACATATTAAAAGGGATATGGGTCACGTTACAAATTGTAAGTGTTTCACTTATATTTGGATTTATCTTAGGAACAATTTTATCAATATTTAAGATAGGAAAAATTAGCGTTTTAAGATGGTTTGCTGATGCATATACATCGGTTTTTAGAGGTACACCATTAATCTTGCAGTTATTTTTAATTTATTTTGCGACACCGCAAGTTACTGGGTTAGATATTTCAGCATATGCAGCTGCAGTACTTACATTCGGTTTAAACTCTGCAGCATATGTTTCAGAGATTATTCGAGCCGGTATTCAAGCGGTAGACAAAGGACAAAAAGAAGCTGCGGAAGCTCTTGGGGTTCCATACCGTCCAATGCTAATTAATATCATTTTGCCTCAAGCGATTAAAAATATCTTGCCTGCACTTGTGAATGAATTTATTACGCTAACAAAGGAATCTGCGATTATTTCCACAATCGGGGTTTTAGATATTATGAGAAGAGCGCAAATTGTTCAAGCTAACCTATATAAGCCTTTTGAACCGTTAATTTTTGCTGCCTTAATATACTATATTTTAGTAATGACTTTAACTCTCTTAGGAAGACTTCTTGAGAGGAGGTTAAGCCGTAGTGATTAAAGTAAAAGATCTTTATAAATCATTTGGAAAATTAGAAGTACTCAAAGATATAAGCACTGACATATCTAAAGGTGACGTCGTTGCAATCATTGGGCCATCTGGTTCTGGAAAATCAACGTTTTTACGATGTTTGAATTTACTAGAAACCCCGACGTCTGGTCAAGTTTGGATTGGAGAAGATGAAATTACTAATCCGAAAACTAATATTATGAAGGTACGTCAAAAAATCGGAATGGTATTTCAACATTTTCACTTATTCCCACATATGGATACGTTAAGTAATATTACTTATGCGCCAATGAAAGTAAAAGGAATTAAAGAAGCAGAAGCTAAACAAATTGCCATGGATTTATTGAAAAAAGTTGGTTTAGAAGATAAGGCCCAAGAGTATCCTGTTCGTTTATCAGGGGGGCAAAAGCAGCGTGTTGCGATCGCTCGCGCACTTGCAATGGAACCAGAAATCATGCTTTTCGATGAGCCGACTTCTGCACTTGATCCGGAAATGGTTAAAGAGGTTTTAGATGTTATGAAGTCACTCGCACAAAGCGGGATGACGATGGCAATTGTCACTCATGAAATGGGATTTGCTAGAGAGGTTGCTGATCGTGTATTTTTCTTAGAAGAAGGAAGGCTTCTTGAGGATACCCCACCAGCTGAATTTTTCTCTCATCCTAAAACAGAACGAGCTAAAGCGTTCTTAGATAAAATATTGTAAAAAAGGTGGCTTACAAGTCATCTTTTTTTGTTTTTGGCTGCTGTTGGTTTTAGAATTGCTCTTTGAGGATAAATGATTTTGTAATGACAAATACGTATGTATAGTAAATAATATAGAAGAGAAAAAATACCGAAAAAGAAAGGATAAGAAATGTTTAAAATTGGGTATCGAACATTAAAGACAGCCGTTGGTGCTGCTTTAGCAATAGCTATTGCTCAAAGCTTAGGATTGACTTTTTACGCATCAGCTGGGATTATTACTATTTTATGTGTCCAAAAAACACGTCGGCGCTCTGTACAAATTTCTTGGCAACGATTTTTAGCATGTATGATTGGCATGGCCTATGCCGCAATTACTTTTGAATTAATCGGTTATCATCCATTAGCTGTCGGATTATTATTGATTTTGTTTATTCCGACGGTAGTTCTGCTCAAAGCTCAAGAAGGTATTGCGACGAGCTCTGTCATCATTTTACACTTATATGTTTTATCGGAAGTTTCCGTAGCCATTATTTTAAATGAATTTGCACTTATTATTATCGGGATTGGTATGGCGTTATTAATGAATGCTTATATGCCTAGTGTCGAGAAGACACTTGAAGCAATTCAAGCTGATATTGAAAGTAATTTTAGTAAAATCTTTCAACAATTTGCTATTTATTTAAAAGAGGGAGACAGTAGTTGGGACGGACAGGAAATCACAGAGACTGCAGAGCTTTTAAAAAGAGGAAAAGGCATCGCTTTTCAAAATGTTGAGAATCACTTATTACGTTATGAGGACCAATATTATCATTATTTTAAGATGAGAGAAAAGCAATTTGATATTATTGAACGAATGATGCCTCTTATTTCATCGTTAGATCATACAGTTATTCAAGGAGAAAAAATCGCCGAATATTTAGAGGAACTAAGTGAAGCAGTACGACCAAGTACGGGTCCTATTGATTTTTTACATCGTTTAAACGAGCTTCAAGATCAGTTTAAAGAAATGGATCTACCAAGGTCACGTGAAGAATTTGAAATACGTTCTGCTCTATTTTCGTTCGTAAAAGAAATTGAACAGTATCTAATAATAAAAAGGCATTTCCGAGTTGAAGAAAAATAAATATAGCTGTTTTACTAACGACTAACCAACAAACCAACAAAGTATAAGTCAGTATCACTTATCGTAAACTAAGGAAAAAATAGGAGGGAGCTAAAATGGCGTCTAGGATCTTAATAATATTGATGTTAAGTATTTCTCCGATTTGGCCGCTTGGTGAAAATCCGTTAGTCGGTGATCCTTACATAATTATAAATAAATTAAGTAATGAAATGGCCTTTATTGTCGATGGTCAAGTGGACACAGTGTATCAAATTGCAACAGGGAAAACAGAAGAGTTGACGCCAGAAGGTGAGTTTACGATTATCGTAAAAGCGATAGATCCTTATTATCGTAAAAAAAATATTATTGGTGGTGCGAAAGAGAATCCGTTAGGGACAAGGTGGATTGGATTCGATGCTAAAGAAACGGATGGCAGAATATATGGCATTCACGGAACGAACGATCCGAATTCAATTGGTATGTATTTAACGGGCGGTTGTGTACGAATGTTTAATGAGGAAGTAGAAGAGTTATTTTCAAAAGTACCTCTTGGAACTAAAGTATATGTTACAAAAACAGATCAAGACTTTAATAGTTTAGGAAAACAAAAAGGTGCAATTTTTGAACAATGAAAAAAAGAAGGTGACTAAAAGGAAGATGTCAGTCAATAAGTACTGAGACTAAAGTGAAGCGAAATCACTTTATAGTAGCTAACTGACAGACTCTTATAAGTCACCTTCTTTTTATTTCATTTTTAGAAAAACATTGCTGCTCCAGTAAAGATCGTACCTAGAAGCATTGTAATTATCATGATATAAACGATAATTTTACGGTATTTTCGGGGCATTATTATAACCTCCCAAATAATTTCTCTTTAATATTTTACTGTGATTATTAAAATAATACAACCCTTATGGCAAAACGTTTTAAGTTTTTCTATTCGTTTGCAAAGGAAGGAAGGATTTAAGCACTATTATCGAGAATTATTTAAAAAATTCTAAAATTGGGGGAGTTTATTATGAAAAAAGAAGTAGTTATAAATCGCTGGATTGAGGCAACAAAGGAACTGTTAGAGATGAATGCTGAATTTAGTGGTGAAACGTTAGAGGGGTTAATGGAAAAAGTAACAAAAGAAAAAATGACAGAACCTAAAAAGATCGATCATATCGGTATTGCAGTTAAATCGATTGATGAAACATTACCGTTTTACGTAGAAAGCTTAAAACTAGAGCTTAAAGGAATTGAGGAAGTAGCAACTCAGAAAGTACGAGTCGCCTTCTTGTCTATAGGAGAAGCCAAGATCGAACTATTAGAGCCGATAAGTGATGATAGTCCTATTGCACAATTTATTGAGAAAAAAGGGGAAGGAATTCATCATGTAGCCCTTGCGGTGGATAATATTGAAGAACGACTGAATGACTTGAAGGAAAACGGAGTTCGCTTAATTCATGAATCTCCAGTTCCAGGAGCTGCTAATGCTCTTGTTGCATTTTTACACCCTAAAGCAGCTCAAGGGGTTTTATATGAGTTTTGTGAAAAGAAAGAGTAGAGAGAATTTTACCAGAAACAAGTTCAGTGGTAAAATAATAGACGAGAGAAATAAAATAGGTTTATTGGAGGCATTTACATATGGTAAACAAAGAACGTTTAGTAAGTGAATTTTTAGAACTAGTAAAAGTCGATTCAGAAACGAAATATGAAAGACAAATTTGTGACGTATTAAAAGAGAAGTTTTCTGCATTAGGGGTTGAAGTGATTGAAGATGATACGACTGAAAAATCAGGTCACGGTGCTGGGAATTTAATTTGTACGTTAAAAGGCAATGAAACAGATGTAGATACGATTTATTTTACAGCTCATATGGATACGGTTGTTCCTGGCAATGGCGTAAAACCCGTTCAAGAAGACGGCTATATTAAAACAGATGGAACGACGATCTTAGGAGCGGATGATAAAACAGGAATAGCCGCGATGCTTGAAGCGATTAAAATGTTGAAAGAAGAGGATATTAGTCACGGAACGATCCAATTTATTATTACAGTCGGCGAAGAGTCAGGGTTAAAAGGAGCAAAAGAGCTTGACCCTGCTATGATTCAAGCTAAATATGGTTATGCTTTAGATAGTGATGGCAAGGTAGGTAATATTATTGTTGCTGCACCAACTCAAGCAAAAGTACAAGCGAAAATTTTTGGCAAAACTGCACATGCAGGTGTTGCTCCTGAAAAAGGAGTTTCCGCAATTACGATTGCCGCTAAATCGATTGCTAAAATGCCCCTAGGCCGCATCGACGAAGAGACTACAGCAAATATCGGTCGTTTTGCAGGAGGAAGCCAAACGAATATCGTTTGTGATCGTGTTGACATCTTAGCGGAAGCACGTTCTCTTGTTCCTGAAAAAATGGAAGCACAAGTATCAAAAATGAAAGAAGCTTTCGAAACGGTAGCCAAAGACATGGGTGGTAGCGCTGAAGTTGAGATTGACGTGATGTATCCAGGCTTCAAGCATGCGGATGGGGATCACCTTGTTGAAGTTGCAAAACAAGCAATTACGTCGATTGGACGCACTCCTGAGTTAAAAACAAGTGGTGGTGGTAGTGATGCTAACATTATTGCTGGTCACGGAATTCCAACTGTTAACTTAGCTGTAGGATATGAAGAAATCCATACAACAAATGAGCGAATGCCGATCGAAGAGTTAGAAAAAACAGCAGAACTAGTTATCGCTATCGTTCAACAAGTAGCTAAAAAATAATTTTCTTAAGCTAATTTAAGTGCCACGTTACGTGGATCTTGAATTAGCTTTTTTGGTTAGTTGGACAGTTGGTTAGTGGTTTGTTGGTTTGGTTCATAGTACTATTATCATAATTTAAATTAGTAAAAATGTAGTTTTTATAAATATTATTAGATTTCCTTACTTTTCCTATGGTAAAATATTGAATAAGTGGAAGTTTATAAGACAAATGGGGAAGAGGATCGGATATGACTAATAAAATAAATCCACATTTAGTGATGAATTATTTTCGCGGAGTTGCCAAAGCTGTAGAAGAAGATTGGCAAAAAGCAGCTCAATCTGTCGGTTTAACTCAAGCGGAACAACATACGTTATGGGTTATCTTTTTCGAGGAGCGTGCCTCAATATCGACTATTGCGAAATATGGTTTATGGGATCGTTCAACGGTGATGCAAGTTGTCAAAAGGTTAAAAGAAAAAGGATTAGTTTATATTGAAAAAGATGAAAAAGATTTACGAGTTT
>SKOL01000073.1 GCA_007120055.1 Anaerobacillus sp. | reverse complement strand
AGGGAGTATGGGCTGACATTACCTTCTTCGGTAACGACATCCTTGATAGTATGGACTTTATTGCATCTAACATTTTCCTACCACTCGGTGGATTAATGATTGCTTTATTTATCGGTTGGGGCTGGAAAAAGTCAGAAGCACTTGAAGCTTCAAACTTCGGAGATTCTCCAATCGGTCATGCTTGGATTTTCGTATTAAGATTTATAGCACCGATTGCGATTTTTATCATCTTTTTAGCAGCAGTAGGAATTATTAAGATCTAAGATTAACTAATAAAAGCCGATCAGATACTTTTCATCTGATCGGCTTTTTACTTAATCTATTTAAGGTCAAGCTTTGCTTTTAAAGAATGATTCACAATATATTTTGGAAAATTACCGTTCAATACATCGACTACATTTTGTGCAGTTTTACGTTTCAATTCATCTTGCGCTTCTTCTGAATACCAAGCGACATGAGGATTTAAAATGACATTATCCATGTTTAATAATGGATTGCCTTTTTCAATTGGCTCATTATCAACCACATCAAGTGCTGCACCAGCAATTTCGCCTTTTTGCAAAGCGTTGATTAACGCTGCTTCATCAATGACAGGTCCTCTTGCTGTATTAATAATAAACGTTTCCTTTTTCATCGCTTCTAATTCACAAGTACTAATTAATCCTTTGGTATGTTCATTTAACGGCGCATGTATAGAAACAAAATCTGCTTCTCGACAAAGTTGATCTAAACTTACTAGCTTCGCATTAAAATTTTCCGCAACTTCTATAGAAATAAACGGATCATACGCAATCACTTGCATACCGAAGGCTTGAGCTTTTTTGGCTAATGATTGTGGAATTTGACCGAAACCTACTAACCCTAGCACTCGATTTCGCAAGCGGAAAATCGGAACACCTTCATTAAAGTTCCAAACTCCATTTTTAACTGCTGTATTTAACTGAACAACTTTTCTAGCAGCACTCATTAATAATGCGAAAGCGTGATCAGAAACTTCATCAATGCAATAATCAGTCACATTACTAACTATAATCCCTCTTTCAGTCGCCGCATTAACATCGATTGTATTAACACCCACACCGTAACGAGCAATCACCTTACACTTCTCAAGGTTTTCAATTACTCTTTCCGTTATTGGTGCATATTGATTAATAATCGCATCTGCATCTCTCGCTACTTCAATTACCTCTTCTTCTGTTCGACATTGTGCCGTCGTTAATTTCACACCAATTTTATTAAGTACTTCTTGTTCTGGTTCTAAACTTTTATATTCAAAATCTGTAACAACTACTTTCACAATATAGCATCTCCCTTATCCTAAAATAGCAAGTAATATAGTAATAGTAAAAATACTGACGATGGTTGTTACTAGTGTAATGGCAGAGACTAATTTAGGCTCTGAATCAAATTGTACTGCATACATAACAATTGTAGCCGCGGAAGGCATTGCTGCTGATACAATTAACACTTTGGCTAGTAACGGATCAAAAGGAAACATAAGTGTAATAGCAAAAGCAATTAATGGTGACAAAATTAACCTAACAAATACACCATAAGAAATATGTCCCCATTCAAATTTCGTCCACTTAATGTTTGCAAGTTGCATACCTAAAATAATCATTACTGTCGGGATTGTCGCATCTGCAATGATATCAATCGTTTGAAATAAATTACTTGGCATTTCAAAGCTCGTAGACTTTAATAAGATAGCAATAATAACCGCGTAAGTAGCTGGCATTTCTAAGACAGAACGAGCTGCCACACGAATATCTGCTTTACCACGGGCTGCGTAATAGACACCGAAGAAATTCATAATAATTGCTTGTAAAACTAAAAACGAAACGGAATAAGCAAACCCGACTTCACCGTAAGCAAATAGAATAATCGGTGCACCATAATTACCTGAATTCATAAATGCAGTTGAAAGTATTAAACCACTTTCAGTAGATTTCGAGTATCGTTTCATTTTCGCGTATAAAATATTAATAACGATAATAGAAAAAAGTAATATGATCGAAAAAGCAACCATATATAAGTATTGCAAATCGAGTTCTGCCGTATAAAAAGTCCGAAAAACGAGAGCTGGTGTCATTACATAAATCGCTACTGTAGAAATGGATTTTATATCCATCCGCTTCCATATTTGAACGATATACCCGATAAAAAATACTAATATTACAGGTAATACAACTTGAAAAAAAATAGTCATTATCATTTCTTTCCTTTTCTAAACTAGTTATCTAACAACATCTTCGCTAGATTGACTAGTGAATTTCTGAATCTCACTTCGAGAAGGTAGCCCTTCGACATCACCACGATACATTGTGACGATCCCTCCTACAGCGCATCCTCTCAAAACAGCGTTTTTTATAGACAATTCATCTAACAATCCAGAAATAAAGCCAGCAGCAAAACCGTCACCAGCACCAACAGGATCAACTACTTGTGGTACAACGTATCCGGGAACGAGTTCATGCTTTTCTCTAGTAAAATAGTAAGCTCCTTTTTCACCTACTTTTAATACGACAAGCTTTGGTCCAAGTGAAAGTATCTTAGCTCCTATCTCTTCTGGCTTCATTTTTCCAAACATAAAATCCGCTTCACTAATTCCAGGTAATACGATATCAGCTTTCTGACATAAGTCAATAAGTACTTCCTTAGCTCTTTCTTCACTCCAAAGCTTACGTCGAAGGTTGGGATCAAATACAACTGTTACTCCATTTACTTTTGCAATCTCTATAGCCCTATTAACCGCTTGAAAACAACTATCGCTCAATGCAGGTGTAATCCCTGACACATGAAGGTATTTAGCTTGCTTAATATAATTCTCATCGATCATCTCTTCCGTTATTTTTGAAGCGGCAGAATCTTTACGATAGTAAAAGACGGAAATATCTTGTTCTGTCTTAATTTCCTTGAAAAAAACGCCCGTTTGCGCTTCATCATCAACGGTTACTTGACTAACATCGACACCTTCCCCTCTTATAAAAGATATCATTGCTTTTCCAAACTCATCATCACCGACTCGACTTATCCAGCCCGCTTTGTGACCAAGTCGAGTTAATCCGATACAAAAATTTGATTCAGCGCCTCCATAGCTTCGATTAAATTGTCCGGCATAACGCATCGGTCCATTTGATGTCGGTGTAAGTAACACCATTGTTTCACCTATCGTTACTACATCCACTTTTATAACCTCTCCTTTTCTAATTCGTAGCTAATTTTTTGTTATTAGCAAATTCACTTTTCTGGTTAACAACTAGATAAAAGAAAAGCGGTTGAACATGAAAACTTCACCGCTTTTCTTTTCTATTATTAAGTTAAATAATTTACAACTTCTTCAATCGCGACCTCACAATCATCACCGACTGCTCGAACGGATAGCTTATCCCCGTTTTTTAACTGTAATGTGATGAGACCGAGAAAACTTTTTAAGTTTACTTCAACAATCATTCCTCGAACCATCTTTTTTAGAAAAATTTCAGAATTAAGTGGTTGAATTGATTTACTTAAATCAGTGATTGTTTGCTCTTCAGAAATATTCACAGTAATTTCCTTTGTGCACTCTTTTGGCATTGTTTATCACTCCTTCTGTATTTAATTTTCTCTTAAAACCATTTAAATACTACAAGAAAAAGAGTGAGATTTTCGGGATAAATACTACTATAAACAGCGTCAGTAACATTACTAAGAAAAACGGAACAATCGCTTTTGATAATTTTTCAATCGATAACCCTGAAATTCCCGATCCGACAAACAAGTTAACACCAAGTGGTGGTGTAATAAATCCAATTGCTAAGTTTAATACCATAATAATACCGAAGTGAATTGGGTCATAACCAATGCTTACTGCAATCGGTAATAAAATAGGTGTTAAAATAATGATTGCTGCTAAAGTATCCATGAAACAACCAACAATTAGTAACAATAATGTAATTAATAAAATAATCACGATCGGACTTTCTGAAATAGCTAACATCGCTTGAGCGACTTGATCTGGAATTCTCTCAATTGTAAGGAACCTTCCAAAAGCTGTCGCTGTACCAACAATAATTAAAATAGTCGCCGTCGTTAATGCTGAATTGGCAAAAACGCTCGGTAAGTCTTTAATTTTTAATTCTCTGTATAAAAGTAAACCTGCGACTAAACCATATACAACTGCTACTACCGCAGCCTCAGTTGGTGTAAAGATCCCACCATAAATACCACCTAAAATGATAACAGGAATTAATAATGCCCATTTGGCATCCCAAACCGCTTTTGCGATATTACTTAATGATGTCTTCTCATTTAAACCTGTGTAACCCATCTT